>JBGPMX010000220.1:0-7706 GCA_041487215.1 Planctomycetia bacterium
CCTTCCCAGACCACCACGAAGTCCTTGTTCACCGGCGTAGCCACGTAAGGGTTCAACTGGGTGTTGGTGGTGGTCGTGTTGATCAGTGTTTCGCCCGTCTGGGCCGTGCCGCTCGGGTCATACTGGCGGGCGTAGATGTCGTACGTGCCCGACTGGTTCGAGTCCCAGGCGATGACGAAGTCACCGTCGCTGTCGACGGCAACGCTGGTGTCATCCTGCACACTGGAGGTCGTCGTGTTCACGGTAACCGCGGCAGCGGGGAACGACGCGGTCACGGCATTGTAGCGTCGCGCGTAAATGTCGTAGTTGCCGGTCTGCTTGCTCGTCCAGGCGAACACCACGTGAGTGCCGTCCACGTCGATCGAGACGGAGGGGCTTACTTGCTTGTTGGTTGCGCTGGCCACCACAAATTCGTTCGCGGGGAAGGTGCCGGTGGTGGCGTCGTAGCGTCGGGCGTAGATGTCTTGTTTGCCAGAGGAGGCCTGATCGCTGTCCCACACGAAGACCACGTGGGAGCCGTTGTCGTCGCAGGCAATGGCGATATTCTGCTGCAACCGCGTCGTCGTGTTGTTGATCCGGAATTCATTGGCGTCAGTAAACGAGCCGGTGAGGGCGTTGTACCGGCGGCCATAGACGTCAAATTTCGTGCCCTGATAGCTCTCCCAGCCGAAGACCACGATGTCGCTCGTCGAGTCGACGGCGACCGACGGGTTGCGACGCAGCGCCGTGCTGATGGTTGAGTTGACCCGGAACTCGGCCGCGCGCGGCGAACCGTTGGCGGTGTAGGCGCGGGCGTAGATCTCGTAGTTGCTCCCGTTCAGGAACCACCAGGTAATGACGAAGTCCCCATCCGCGTCCATCGCCACGGCCGGGTTGCGCTGGTCCCCCGCGGTTGAGCTGACGGTGGTCTCGCCCCCCTGCGGAACACCGGCCGCGTTGTAACGCTGCGCGTAGATGTCGTAGCTCGCGCCCACTTTGCTGGACCACACCGCTACGAAGTTGCCCGAGTCGTCCATGGCGACGGCGGATTCGCGCTGGGTGTTGGTCGTGGTCGTGTTGACACGGACCTCGGCGCCGACCGCGCTCACGCTCATCAGCGATCGTGGCTCGAGCGGCTCGACCACCCAATCGCGGTGCGTCGCCGGGCGAACCCGTCGTCGTCCACGACGGCCCTTTGCGCGAGCCTTCTCCGAGCCCGCGACGGCCTGCGCGCGCTGCGATGGATTGAGCATAAGAGAAGCCTTTTTGATCCGGCCGTTCGGTATCAAGACGTGGCGGAGCAAGGCTGAAAACCCGGTCCCTGCCCGCTGCTGCTCTTCGCAAGTATAGGTCGGCTCCGACTTTCAACCCGCTCCGCCAACCGCACGGATCTTGGGGGACGGCGACCTTCCAGCACATTTCTTCGGGTGGGCCGAATACCCGGCAGAGCCGGCAGAGCGGGCGCAATGCTCCCTCTGAATCTTTTCGGGCTATTCGCCCGAAAGCTCCAGCCTTTGATCTACAGAGCCGAGCGGGAAACGAAGGCCACAGGACGTGTGCGAGGAGACAAGGCGGCTGGGAGAGGAAAGGCGAAGAGAACGAATGGGCGGGATATGCGGGCGGGGCGGAGGACTCCGAGGCGGGTGCCAGGCCGCCGCGTGCTGCCCGCCGCTCAGACAGCGGTCGTGCTGCCGATGCTTCCCGCTGAGCCCGGAGCCGGTGTGAGCGGGATCTCGGAACTCGGGCGGAGCCAGTACGCGAACTCGGGCGCGGTAAACGCCTGCCGGACCGCGTCCTTCTCCAGGTTGAGAATCATCGGCCGGTAGACCCCGGGCAGGAACTGCACGTCGTAGAGCTCCGTGCAGCCGGCAGTGAACTCGAACAAGCCCACTTGCTGGCCGTTGCGGATATCGACCACGGCGACGGCGCACAGGAGGTGATCGCAACGCTCCTGGACCGGCAGGCCGCCGAAGATGTGCCGCTCACGGATGCGCGACAGCCCGATCACCGCGTAGGGGCCGACGAACGACAGGCCGCGGAGATAACCGGGAAGCGTGCAAACGACCTGGTGCTGTCGCTGCCGTGGATCGACCTGCCAGAGCTCGCCCGCGCCGGAATTGAGTACCCACAACCGGCCGTCGTACCAGCGGGGCGAGTGCGGCATTGCCAGGCCGCGCAGGATGGTCTCGCCGGTCTCCACGTCGATGACCACCCCGCCGTGGGCCTTATTCGGCCGCCATCCGCCCGGCTCATCGGTCTCGCCGAGCGCCGTAACGTACTTGGGCTGGCCCGCGACCATGGCCAGGCCGTTCAGGTGACAGCGGTCTTCGGGAACCACGTCCGAGACGCAGCGCGGCTTCCAGCGCGGCACGAAGCTGAACTCCTTGCTGAGCGCCGCCAGGCAGCAGAACCGCGTGTTGACGAGCCAGAGCGTCTCCTTGCCGAAGGCAAGGTCATGAACGTTGAGGTCGCCGGTGAAGTACATGGCGCGGGGCAGGTATAGAGCGTCATAGCGGCCGGGCTGATCTTCGAGGTAGTCGTGGGCCAGGATGGGCGCGTTGGCAAACAGCCAGATGGCGTGCTTGGTCGCAAGCGCCACGCGCGGTCCGTTTACCGCCAGTCCCAACGGCTTCTGAAAGTCGCGCAGCAGGAGCGTCACCTGCCTGCCGTCCCATCCCACCAGCGCGACCTTTCCCGCCTGGTACGTCGTGATCGCCAGCGAACCCTGCGCTTGCGACATCCAGTCGGCGAACGACTCGGACGCCGCACAAGCGATGACGCTATCCCTACCCTGTTCCGCTCCCTCGGTCATGGTTCGACTCCTGGCTTCGGCGTTCCTGACCCCTCATCCCATGCCTTGCTTTGGCTCCTCACATTGGGCGACTTACGGTGCTCTACGGCTTCTCCGGCCGGTGCGTAGCGAAGTCGAATGTGGGGCCGCTCTTGCCGAGCAGATCACGCAGGTTGCCCACCGGGGTGAGCCGCGGCGGTTCATACGGCGGGCGCGCGGTACCGGCGAGCGCCGCTTCAGGATCCGCGGCCCTGGCCGGTCCGGACGAGCTTCCCCGATTTGAATCAATTCCCATATCGGTCCTCGATTCCAGCGAAAGATCCCCAAGCGAATGGGCCGCAAAAAAAGGGGCGGCATCATGCACAAAGAGCCGCGGGAAGGCAAGAAGAGATGGCGCCGCAAGCGTCCTCCTTCGCCCCGGGGACGGGCCAAGCCCCTTGGCGCAGCCAGGTTTCGAGCGTTGCCATATTCCAGGCAAGCCGGCAGGGCTGTGCCGCGGCGCCTTCGGAGAGCTGCGCACCCGGCCCCTCCAGGAACGCCCGTGTCTCCTGGCGCACCACATAGGGCTCGCTCACCCATTGGGGGTCGTCGCAGAGCACCGAGCGGAGCCAGGGCAAGCTTCGTTCGAGATGCAGCCGCAGGACGGATTCGAAGCTGGTGATCTTGCGGCGCTGGGCAACCTCGCGCGGCAGGCGATCTGCGACGGCGTCGCGCAACAGGCGTTTCATGCGACCGGCCGGGAGCCGGTGCGTGTACGGGACGGCCAGAACGAATTGCGCGACGCGCGCGTCCAGCAGAGGAAACCGCAGCTCGAGGCCGCATCGCGCAGCCTCCAGCTGACGCTGCTCGATGCCCCACCAGAGATTGGGACTCGTGAGCCAATCCCAGCTGCAGCGCTGCGTGTGGGAGGCCCGGCTTATCTCGCCGAGCGCCGTCGGCTCGGCCCGCTCCCGCCAGGTCTCGCGCAGCTGCGGTCCTAGCCAGGCGGGGGCCGGCGCAGGGGGACGTGGCCGCGCGACACGATAGGCGCGACGGAGCCACGCGGGAGCCGCGACGCGAACCGCGTCCGTCAAGAAGAACCGCGCGCTATGGCTCGAGTAGCGATCCGAGCCACGGAGCTCACGGATCAGCCGAAGCCACCGACCCTGCGCGACCAGGTCGCGAAACACCCCCCGCTCGAAGAAGACCTCGTCGCCGCCGTAACCGGTCAGCAACACGCGCGCGCCCAGTCGAGCGGCCAGCACGTAATCGCCGCCAAAACCGGCGGACTCCATGTCGCTCCACGGATAGGCGGTCCGCGGCCGCTCGCCGACGGCCCACGAGGAAACACGGCCGTCCCAACGCAGCGACGGGAACCGGGTGGAGCGTGCAACGCGTTCGATCAACGCGCTCTCGTCGCAGGCCAGCCCCGGGTAGACGGCCGACGCGAGCGTGATCGCCGGCACGGATGCTTTCGCCTCTTGGCAGATCGCATGCGCGATACAGACCACCGACGAAGAATCGATTCCACCGCTCAGGTGAGCGAGTAGCGGGCCGTCCGACTCCAGGCGCGATTCGACCGCTTGCCGCAGCAGCCGCCCGAGCTCCCCGGCGTACGCGCGGTCGTCCGGCAATCGAATCGGATCTTTCGGCGGATGCCAGTAGCGCGCTTCGCGCACGCCCGATCGGCTCAGAACCGCCCAGTGCCCCGGCAGCACACGAAAGATGCCTTGGAAAAAAGTCTCGCGCGGATGCCGGTAGTCGCCAAGGAGGTAATCAAGCACCAGCCGGCGCTCGATCGGCGCCGCGCCGGGCTCGAGGGCCAGCAGCTGCTCGACCTCGCTCGCGAGCGCCGCCGCGGGTCCGTTCCGGGCGCCGGTGAACCGGCGATAGTAGAGCGGCCGGGTCGCGAACGGATCGCGCGCCGCGTAGAGCTCCTGGCGGTTGGAATCCCAGACGACCAGAGCAAAATCACCCAGCAGGCGTTCGGCCAGCCGCGTACCCCAGCGATCGTAGCCCCGCGCGATCAGCTCCGCGTCGCACACATCGTGTGCGCGTCCCGGCGCCAGCAGCGCACACAGCTCGGCCCGATTGTCGAGCCGCGCATCGGCCACGACAACGAGTCCCCGGCGCGGGTCGTCGAACGGCTGCGGCGCGCCACGCTGCCGAGCCATGCGCACGCGATGCGCGAAACCCATCGCACAGGGGCCGCGGCAGAGAGCGCTCGTCCCGTCGCCGCCGCGGTGCGGCACGCGCGCGAGCATGCGCCGCACCGGCTCGACGCTGACACCGGGCGAGCTCCAATCCGCGATCACCGCCAGGCCCGACATCCTGTGTGGTTCTCTCGTCTCAATTAAGGCCCGTCAAAAAACAACTTGACCATACGCGTCAAGCCGCGGCGCGGCAGCCGCTCAGCACCCAGCGGTAGCGGTCGAGCAGGTCCGCCGACACGCGGTGCCACGCGTAGCGTTGCCGAACCCACGCTTTCGCCAGCTCACCGGCGCGTGCCAGGCGGTCTGGATCCGCGAGCCGCTGGGCTAGCTTCTCGGCCCAGGCGCCGGCGTCGAGCGATGTCACATCCACGAACGGTTCTCGGTGCAGGGCTCCGGCAAGATCGACGTGAGGAGAAAGCAGCACGGGGGTGCTCGCGGCGAGCGACTCGACGGCCGCGATGCCGAAGTTCTCGTGCTCGCTCGGCATGGCGAACAGTGTGGCGCCGGCCAGCAGGGCCGCCTTGTTTCGGCCCGTGACTGTGGGAACGCGCAGCACGCGCTGCGCGGTGTGTGCTTCCCGCTCGAGCGTGCGCGCCATCCCGCCCCACAAGCGGCCTGTGTCCGGGCCCGCGATGACGAGCTTGAAGTGCCGGGGTGCGCCGGCCAGGAAGGCACGCAGCAGCAGGTCGACCCGTTTCTTGGCGTGGAGCCGCCCCAGCCAGAGCACGTACGGGGCCGTTTCGAGTGCCGGCAAGAACGTCTCGACCGCTCGCCGCGCTTCCTCTCTCGGCATGGCGTAGTCCGACGGCTCGACCCCGTTCGGAATCACGAAACGCGGGCTCGAATCTGCGGGCCAGCTGCGCGCCGACTCCTCTTCCGAGGTGAAGTGCCAGGCGGTGCAGGCGCGACGCACCAGGCGCCCCCACGCGCCAAGGTACAGCCGCTTGATCCAGCGCGAGCGATTGAGGCTGTACGGGTGGAGCTGCCCGCAGGGGCGCAGCACGACCGGGACTCCGCACGCGGCCGCCTCGGCGAGCGCCGCGTGAACCGGGTGCGTGAAGATCGAGTGCACGTGAACGAGATCCACCCCGCGCAGCGCCGCCCGGCAAGCCGCTCGGAACCCGGGCGCAAACGCAAGCCGGTCGGGGCCGTGCACGGCGAGCCGATCGGCGCGGCAGCCGACGCCCAACTCCACTGCCTGCTCCCCGCAGCGGGCCCCCTGGTCCGTGGTCAGCAGCCTTACATCATGCCCCGCCCGGCCCTGATGCTCCAGAAGGGCGCGGACCACACACGATGGGCCGCCCCGCTCGTGGGTCAGCCCGGGAATAACATGGAGGATTCTCATCGCACGCGCTCAGCGAGCCCCGCCTGCCAGTGGGGCCGCATGCCCCCCCGACCCGTCTCCGCAGCCGCCGGCCGCTCGAAGCGGGCGAGCCGACAGCAAAACGCGCTCCAGGCCAGCATCTTCCAGGCGGCCGCGAAGTCCCGGAAGATATCGCGCGTTTTCCAACCCATCGGCCGACCGCGCAGCCGCGCGGGTACGCGAGCGCCGAAAGCGGCGGCCGATTCATGCGAAACCATCTCGCGCAGCCCCTCGTATTTCCGCACCCCCCATGCCCAGCGGATGCGGTAGGGAAAGCCCAGCTTGGGCCGGTCGCGAAACCACCGCGGCCATCCGCTCAGTTGCGCCTTGAGCAGGCCCTTTGCCTTGCCATCCCCAAAAAGTTGGCCGGGGCCGAGCGAGCGCACAAACTGGAGCAGGTCCCAATCCAGCAGGGGACAGCGCACCTCGACCCCCTGCTCCGCGGAGGCGCGATCGAGCTTGGTGAACATGTGGCCGAGCAATGCGGGGCCGACCGTGACTCGCCCCCAGGGACTCATCCACTCCGGCGGCGGAAGCCCGATCATCACGCGCGCGGCAAGGTGCTCGGCGTCGCCGCCGCGGTTCGACGGATCGGTCCATTGCGCGGGGCGTCCGTAGCCCAGAAACACCTCGTCCCCGCCATCGCCTGTGAGCAGAATCTTGCCGTGCGCTCGGGCGCGGCGAAGCAGCAGCGCCAGCGGGAAGAACGAAATCATCCCCAGCGGTTCATCCTGGAGGTCGAGCGCCCAGGCCACCTCTTCGGCCAGGCGAGCTGTGCGAGACGGCAGCAGCTCCAGCGGCACGCCCAGCTTTCGGGCCGCGTACCGCGCGTACCGCTCATCGAGTTCCCAGGGCAGCAGGCCGCGTAGCGTCAGGGCCGAGCCGCGTCGGAAGCGCAACATCCGCTCCGTGACGACAGTCGAGTCGATGCCGCCGGAGAGCAAACTGACCGGGTGCGGGTTGTTGTAGAGCCGCCGTGACACGCTCTGATCGATCAGGCTCGAGAGATGATCGCGAACGTCACCCGCCCGCGCCAGGCGGAGCGGCTCTGCCACAGGCCGACAGCTTTTCTCACCGAGCTGCGTGCCGTCCCAATCGAGCACCCACACTTTGCCGGGCGGCACGGGGCGGCAGCCGACCAGGATCGATCGATCGGGCGGCACGTAGGAGAGGTCCCAGAACGCCCCCGCCAGCTCGGGATCGATCGCCGCGCGCCCCCCCCGAGCCGCCACCAGGGCGAGCACCGAGGATCCAAAGACGAGCCCCGCCGCGCAGGACGCCGTGTAGAGAGGCTTCTTGCCGATCGGGTCCCGAGCCAGGTAAACGCGTTGCGCTCGGGCGTCGGCGATCGCGCACGCGAACATGCCCCGCACGCGCGCCA
>JBGPMX010000221.1:0-7617 GCA_041487215.1 Planctomycetia bacterium
CTCGTGCCCGAACAGCTCGCTCTCGACGAGGCTCTCCGAGAGCGCCGCGCAGTTCACGCGAACGAACGAGCCGTGTGCGCGCGCGCTGCGACAATGGACCAGGCGAGCCAGGAGCTCCTTGCCGGTCCCGCTCTCTCCCTCGATGAGCACGGTCGCCTTGGTGTTCGCCACCTGGTCGGCCTGCTCGAGCAGCTCGCGCATGGGCCGGGAGCACGCGATGATTTCATGGCCGGGTGCCAGGGCGATCGGCCGAGCGTCGGCGAGCAACGTGCGCAGGTCGTGGACCGATTCCAGGATGGCGCGGGTTTCGTGCGCCCCGCGCTGCGCGGCCGAGTCTTCGGGCCCGGCCGCGGGGGCAGCCGGGCTTGGCGCGGCCGGCGGCACGAGCGGCGGCGCGGCGATGGCCGCGACCGGGGTGCCCCAGGCCGGGTGGCTGGATGTATCGGATGGCATGGCGTTCACGACTCCCGGGATTCCATTGCCGAGCTATACGCGCGGTGCATGCGGTGGCTCAGGGCGGCGGCGTCGATTTGCGGCTCGAGCGCCGTGCGCTGCGACTCGGCGACGCGTTCCACCGATCGGACGAGCTCGAGCAGCTGCGCGATCTGCCGGGCGACTTGGTCCAGAGTGTCGCGGAGCTCTGCGCCAGGCCGGCTGCCGGCGGCGTCCCAGTGGTCCCTGGTTTCGCGGACGCCGGCCTCCATCGCCGCCACATCATCGAGCACCGCGCAGAGCTGCTCGAGCTGTGCCGGCCCTCGATCCGGCTGGTGAAACGCGTCGGCCAGGCCGTTTGCGAGCGCGAGTGCCCGCGCGTAGCGGTCGCTCATGGCGGTGTAAGCCGCCAAGAGCACGGATTCGGAGCTGTGCTCGGCTTGGTTCATGGCTTCGCCTCGAGGGCCTCGCGGCGGCGGCGGAGCTGCTCGATCTGCGTCTCGAGATCCTGCCGCCACTGGAGTGCGCCCAGCTGCCAGCGCGCGCACTCGATGATCTGATCGTCCCCCTTCGCGTTCGCGACCTCACGGTAGAGTACGGCCGCCTCCGGGGCATTGCCGAGCCGGCGCTGGCAGGTGGCCATGAAGTAGCGGAAGGCGAGCTGGTCCTCGGCGCGGAGCGAGTGCGGATCGATGGCGCGGTAGGCCTCGAGAGCCGCCTCGTACTCGCCGGAGCGAAACAGCGCCTGGGCCATGGCCATGGCGTCGACGGGGGTTTCGGCCGGCGCCGCTCTCTTGGCGCTTGTGCCGGCCGGATTTTTCCGGGCCGCCTGCGTCGCCGGTTCGAGTGTGCGCGGCCCGCGCGCGCCGCGTGCCGATCCGGACGCGGGGGACTGGTCCGGGCGCTGGTCGTCGGCCGCGCGCTCGGAGAGGCGTTGCACGTACTCGCCGATCTGGCTGCGTAGCCGCGCCGTCTCGTCGGCGTCGCCCGCGCCGCGCGCGGGCTTGGCCGGCGCGGCGGTGTCCCGAGTGGTGCGCAGGGCTTTGCGTTCGGCGCGGAGCGAATCAAGCTCGCGCGCCAATTCCGCGCGCGGTTCGGTCGACGCGGCGGCGGCGCCGCCGCCGCGCTCCGGGCCGGCCGCCGGGGCGGGCGCGTCGCTGTCATCCGCCGCGGCCGCCGCCGCGGAAAGGAGCAGAGAAATGAGGCAGGCCATGGCGCATCGCATGAGATAGTTATCGTCCTTGACGAAAGTACCGGATGAATCGGATTTGCGCAAAAGGAGAGCGGGGCGGCTTCGAGTCTTTGCTGTTGGGCGAACTGTTGCCGTCACGGATCCGGGCGCTGTCCGGCGAAGCAGACCGCCGCCCGCTGGTGGTCGCCGAGCTGTTCGTAGGCCCGGCCCATCAGCTTGAGGGTCTCCGCGGCGTGCAGCGGGTCCGCCGTGCCGAGCAGCTCGCGGCACCGTGCGATGGCATCGCCGAACCGCTGCTCGTCGAAGGCGATCTCGGCCAGCCGGCCGCGTGAGCGGTTGGCCCACTTGGCGTCCGGGTGGTCGATCAGTTCCTTGTAGTACGCCAGCGCGTCGTCGGGCCGGCCCGCCCCGTAGAGGAACTCGGCCATGTCGTAGGTCATCTCGGCGGCGAACGGCCCGCGGCTCGGCTGGGACAGCGCCGCCTCGTAGAGCGCCGCCATTTGCTCGCCGAGCCCGAGCTCGCGGTAGGCACGGCCGCGCAGCAGGACGCCCACCGGGCCGAGCAGGTTGTCGGTTTCAGAGGCCACCAGCGCGGACAAGAGGCCGCGCGCCTCGCGCTGGGATTTGCGTGCGTCCTGGGCCCCGTAGTAGCGCGCGAGCGCGACCAGCAGGCCGGCGGTTTCGCGGAACCGCTCCCCCTTCAGATCCTCGCGATTCTCGCGCAACACGGCGGCCGCGGCCGCGGCGTTGTTCGTGACCAGGTGAGCGGCGGCGAGCAGTACGGCGGCGGCCGGGCGGCAGTCCGAACCGGCCGACAGGGTCAGAGCGCGGCGGAGCGGTGAGATCGCGTGCTCCGTGTCCGCCTCCTCGAAGAACATACGGCCGATGGCGAGGTAGGCGGGCGGAGCCAGGATGTGCGCCGGGAACCCGTCCACCAGGCTGTACAGCGCGCGCCGCGCCGCGTCGAACTTCCCAAGACGACGCTCGGCCTGCCCCAGGTTGTAAAACGCCTCGACCCGCGCCCGCGAGCGCGGGAACTCGCGCGCCAGCGACTCGTACGTCGCGGCCGCGTCCTCGAGCGAGCCGCCGGTGAAATCGATGTTGCCAAGCTCGAGGATGGCCGCCGCCGCCCACGGGTGCCGCGGGTTCCGTTCAACCACGCCGCGCAGCGCCCGCCGGGCCACGGTAATACGGTACGCGGCGATCGACTCGTGCCCGACCTCCTGCCGGGTCGAGATGTACACGGCCCCGTCCTTGATGCCCCAGGCCAACGCGAGCGGCTCGGTGAGGACCTCGAGCACCTCGGGGAGCGCGGAGTCCCCCAGCGTGACGGTGGTGCTGCGTGCGTCGGCCTGCCGGCGTGCCGCCGCCGTCCACTCCGCGCGGAGCCCGCACTCGCCCGCCACCCGGTCGATCACCGCGCTGATCGGCGTGTCCGGCAAAAAGATGGTGAGCCGCGCGTCTTCGGACCCGCTCGCCGTGCGATCGGCCCGAACCACCTCAACCGCTTCCGCCGGCTGCCGCGGCTCTTTGCTGGCGGCCAGGCGGTCCAGCCCGTCCTCGGCCAGCCAGTCGAGCGTGGCGCGAGCCAGGCAGGGATCGGCGAACGGGTCGGTGCAGTCGATCGTGATCGCTTCGCGGGCAAGCGCCAGCCCGAGCAGGTAGCGCGCGTCCTCAACGAGCGACGGCTCGGACACCTCGCCATCCCCCACGCGGAGGATGAGGTCGCAGGCCAGGTTCTTCGCCTCGGCCGGCCGCCCCACGAGGAACCAGATACGTGCCTGGCCGACCTCGCCGGCCATGGCGAGCACCGGGTCCGCGGTCTGGCTGACCAGCACCCGAAGCGTGGCGACGGCCTGGTCATAGCGTCCGAGGCCTTCGAAGCAGAGTGCGATGCGGTAGCGCAGGGTGTCCGGCACGCGTCCCGCCGCGCCGGCGACCAGGCCGCGATAGACCCCGAGCGCCAGCTCGTAGCGCCCCTGCCGCATCAGGTCGTCGCCGCGCCCGAGCTCGGCGATCAGCGGGACGGGCGAGATCGCCTGTGCGGTCACGCGGGGCGGGGACGCCGCCCGCGGCTCGCTCAGAGCCGGGCCGGGCGCGGTCGGGCGGGAGTGCGACCAGACCCGGTACCCCCCGATGAGGAGGCCGAGCTGGAACAGGCACAGGATCGGCCACAGGAGCCGTATGGCGAATCGTGAGGCAATCATCCCAAGATCGTGTCTTCCAACGCCTAACCATCCGCCGGACCGCGCGAACGCCGCGCGGCCCGTCAGCCGCGGCACCGCCCGCACATCCGGCCTCTTCGGCAGCATCGTCAATTATTATCGTCTCGATGCAATCTCTTCCTTTTTCTTTCTTCCTCCACAGATCCAAGGCAAGTTTTTCCGGAAAGCTTCGATGACTGGGGCAACACCAAAGGGAGAAGTGATGCAGATCAACAACTACCTCACGGACCCGCAGGTAGGCGGACCGCAACGGACGCAGCCGGCAGCGGTGCCGGCGCGACGCTCGGGCTCGGCGGCGACGCCGGTCCGGGAATCGGCGGCTCACACGCCAGATCCGGAACTGGCGCAGTGGGTTGCGCGAGCGGGCCAGGCGGAAGATCTGCGGCACGACGTCGTTGCGGAAGTGGCGGGCCGCATCGCCAGCGGGGAATACTTGACCCAGGCGACGGCCGAACGCGTGGCCGATGCCATGCTGAAGGACCCAGTGCTCGGGGCATGACGGAAGCTTGCCGCACCGGTCGCGAGCAACGCTCGCGAGGAGACGCATCCGCATCCCTGGTAATTTCCAAGACCCAGTCCCGAACAGATGAGTGAGGAGAATTTCTCATGTCCTTGGTCGTGAACAATAACATTGCGTCGCTCAATGCGCAGCACAACCTGTCGCGCACCTCGAACGCGCTCGCCAAATCCCTGGAGCGGCTCTCCTCGGGCCTCAAGATCAACCGGGGCGCGGACGGGCCCGCGGCATTGGTGATCTCCGAGCTGCAGCGCGCTCAGATCGCCGGCTTGCAGCAGGCGATCCAGAACACCGAGAAGGGCGTCGCCCAGGTGCAGACGGCCGAAGGCGCGCTCACCGAGATCAACGCTCTGCTCGTCAAAGCCCGCGCCCTGTCGCTCGACTCGGCCAACGCCGCCGTGAACGACTCGGAAACCCTGGCGGCCAACCAGTCCGAGGTCACGAACCTGCTCGATACCATTGACCGCATTGCGTCGAACACCCAGTTCGGCAAGAAGCACCTGCTCGACGGCTCCTCCGGCATCACCGGCAGCACCGACGACGCCGACGTCAGCTTCGTCCGGGCGACAACCGACACCACGTCCGGCACGTACGCGGTGAACATCACCACGGCGGCGCAGAAGGCCACGGTGGACGCCGCGACGGCTCAGACCGCGGCGCTCGCGGCGGACGAGAACCTGCTCATCAATGGGGTCAACATCTCGCTGGGCGCCGGCCTCACCCAAACGCAGGTCATCGACCGCATCAATGAGTTCACCGGCCAGACCGGCGTGGTCGCCGACAGCGGTGGCGCCGGCGGCGCTACGCGGCTCATCTCCGTGCAGTTCGGCTCCGCGGCCAGCATCAGCGCCCAGTCCGATGTGGCGAACGCCGCGACCTCGAGCGGCATCGGCACCACCAACCTGAACGACACCGGCGTGGACATCGCCGGCGACATCGCCGGCAACGCCTCGAACGGCGTGGGCAACGTGCTGACCGGCACCGCGGGTGCCACCAAGGGAATCAGCTTGAAGTTCGGGCTGGATGCCGGCGACGACATCAACACCGTCACGGGCGGCCAGGGGAACGTGACCATCACGGACCAGTCTCTGGTGTACCAGATCGGCCCCAACTCCTCGGAGACGGCGAAGATCGCGGTCGACAAAGTGAAGACCGACGCCCTGGGACTGAATGTGACCGGCAACCAGTTCACCAGCCTCAACGTCATCGACATCCAAAGCACGAGCGGTGCTCAGGACGCCGTGTCGGTCATCGACCAGGCCATCTCGGACGTGAGCACGCTGCGTGGTCGGCTCGGCGCCTTCCAGTCCAACACCTTGCAGTCGACGGCCAACAACCTGCGGGCCACGCTCGAAAACACTCAGAACGCCGAGTCGGTCATCCGTGACACTGATTTCGCGTCGGAAGTCGCGAACTTCACCAAGCAGCAGGTACTCGCGCAGGTGGGCGTCTCCGTGCTGTCATCGTCCAATCAGACAGCACAGCTGGCGCTCTCGCTGCTGGGAAAGTAAGCAACGGGACGAGTTCCCCGGGAGAGGGCCAGGCGGCCCTCTCCCGTTCATCGTCCACACCGTGAACCGTTGGGACAGCGTCTGGCAGAACCATGCGGCGGATCCGACCGGCGGGGCTCTTAGGTCGCCCTCCGTTCGGTTTTGCCAGACGCTTCTGGGAAACCTTAGTCGGAGGCAACGGGCTCGCCGCCTGTTCGTACCATGCCTACCATCGACGGCCTAGCGACCGGTCTCGACACGACGAAGATCGTGCAGGCGATCATCGCCGTTCAGCAAAAGCGTATCGACTTGCTGCGCGACAAGCAGAGCCAGGCGGCCGGGCAGCAGGCGGCGTTTCAGACGGTGCAAGCGAAGCTCGAAACGCTGCGGAGCCAGGCGATCCGACTCGGCCGTTCCAAGGGAAGCGTGTTCGACCAGAAGACGGTCAAATCCAGCCAGGAGGACCTGCTGAGCGCGGTCGCGTCGGGGCAGGCGCAGCCGGGGCAGTACACCGTGCGGGTGAACAGTCTGGCGCAGGCTCAGCAGATCGCCTCCCAGGGATTCGACGATCCGAACAGCGCCATCACCCAGGGCACGTTCGCCATCCGCGTCGGCTCCGGCGCCACGACGACCGTAACCATTGACGGCACGAACAACACCCTGCAGGGACTCGCCGACGCGATCAACAACGCCGGCGCCGGCGTGACCGCGTCGGTCATCAGCGACGGGTCTGCCAGCGGCACGCAGCCGTACCGGCTGCTGCTTACCGCCAACCAGACCGGCACTGCGAACTCGATCTCCATCACGAACAACCTCGCCGCCGATTCAGGGGCGGCGCACCGGCCCGAGCTGGGCGGCAACTACGTCGGCGCCGCTGTGACCGGCGGCGACTACACCGGCGGTTCCATCCCCGTGTCGAACGCCGGTGCCGGCGGCTATTCCGGGACGGCGAACGACACCTACACCTTCACCGTGGTGAACAGTGGAACGGTTGGAACCGATGACGGCATCCAGATCTCCTACGCCGATGGGTCCGGCGACCACACCGGCACCATCACGGTGAACAGCGGCGACGCCGGCATCTTCCAGGCGGTCGCCGAGGGGATCCAGGTCAAGTTCGACGCCGGCACGCTGGTGGCTGGCGACAAGTTCACGGTGGACGGGTTCGTGCCGACCGTGCAAGCCGCGGCGGACGCGTCCATCACGCTCGGCTCCGGAACCGGAGCGCTGACTATCCAGAGCGCGTCGAACCAGGTGGACGGCGTCATCGACGGCGTGACGCTCGACCTGCATGGCGCAAACACCGCCCAGCCGGTCACCATCACCGTCGCGGCCGACAAGGAGTCCATCCGCAAGGGAGTGAGCGACTTCGTCGACGCCTACAACGACGTGATCGATTTCATCGATCAGCAGGTGCGGTACGAAGCCGACAGCGGCAAGGCGGGCGTGCTGCTGGGCAACCAGTCGGTCCTGAACGTGCAGGACCAGGTGCGTCGCGCGGTGAGCGACCCGGTTCGGGGACTGCCGTCGATCATCAACCGCTTGAGCACCCTTGGCGTGACGACCAACGACCAAGGCAAGCTCGACTTCGATCCGGCCAAGGTCGATCAGGCCGTGGACGGCCATCTCAAAGTCTCGCTCGACGATATCCGCCGGCTCTTCGTGCTCGCCGGTCCCTCGACGAGTGCGGGGGTCCGCTTCGTCTCGGGCAGTGATCGGACTCACGAATCCGACACTCCGGTTCAGGTCGACGTCTCCCAG
>JBGPMX010000222.1:0-7616 GCA_041487215.1 Planctomycetia bacterium
GATGTATTCCAGATCGGGATAGCCCTGATCTAGAACCGAACAGATCGTCTCTTCCAGGTAGCGCGCCTGGTTGAACGACGGCGTGACCACCGTGATACGAGGCCAGCGCGTCATGTGCCGCGATCGCGAAGGCGGAACAAGACCAGTTCTCCGTCGCGGTAAACCGGGTCGAGCGCCACGCCGCTCTCGTCCGGGTGGTTCACGAGCTTGCTCAGATCAAAATCGGTCCGCTCTGCGCGGGCGTGGAACTTCTGCGATCCGTGTCGCCGCACCACCAGGTAATCGAGATGCCGCTGGGCCAGCAACGCGGTCAGCCCGCCGGGCGCGTCGAGCTCGAGCGCGTCGGCCGACCAGACCCGTGCGCCCCCGCCGAACAGGAGGTAATCGGGGTCCGAAGTGCTGAGCACCGCACCCAGCTCCGAACCGGCGGGTACGATGGTGCGCACCCGCCGGAACGAGTCGCGCAGCGCTGCGTTGTAGGAGTCCGGTAAGCGGGCCACCGCCGGGTAGAGCCGGGCGAAGTTCAGATAGATGACGACACAAGCACCAACCAGCGCGGCGCGCGCCAAACGGTGGAGCGGCACCAGGGACACCAGCGAGAGCGTGGGAAGAGCCAAGGCGACCGCGGGCAGGAAGAGACGCAGATACCCCTTCTGCCATCGCAGAAGAACGCATCCGACGACGACGTACCAGGCAGCCGCCAGCACGAGCGGCCCCAGTACCCGACCGCCCGGCCCAGAAGTGTCGTACGTGCCACCCGCTTCTCCAGCGCTATCCGCAGCAGCCCGTCTTCGGACGGGGGAGTGTGCCTCGATCGAGCTCGCGGCTTGCGGCCTTCCCGTGGACACCACCCCCGTGAGTTGCGCTGTGTGGAGGCCGATGCCCCCTCGCGCGAAGGCGGCCCAAGCAGAAGTCTCCCTGGCCCGCGGGTGTACCCGGTTTGGCGCGAGCTTGTTGAGGCGAGACACGACGGTCCGTGCCCATTCCCAGAAGAAGAGCGCGGTGGTCATCCATGCGATGCCGGTGCTGGTGAAGAGTCTTCCCGTCTTGGTGAACTCGAATACGCCCGGCCACGGCGGCCCGTCCCCGGGCAGCAGGGCGCGCCAGCCGAGCCAGGGAGTGGTGGCTGCGAGCGCCGCCGCGATCCGTCCCCGCAAGGCCGGGACAGGCAGGTCCACCCACGCGTAGATCAAGCGTAAAAGTTGCGTCCAGGCCGTTGTCGCGCTCGGGGTCACGCCGACGATGTGTCGCACGTATGCCGGTCCGATCGGATCCCCGTACGATATGAAGTTGCCGGCCATCGTGACGCCGGCCCCCAGTCCGGCCAGCGCGACGAGCGCGGATGCGAGGGCGATGGCGCAGCATCGCCACCCGAGCCGGCCGCGGCATAAAGCAAGGAAGCCATAGAACGCAGCCACCGGCAGCAACCAGAGTGCGGTGAACTTGGTGCCGACAGCCAGCCCCAGGAACAAGCTGGCGAGAAGGATCGCCGGGCGCCGCTCGGTGGCCGCGGCGGAGTGCACGGCGACGGCAAGGAACAAGAACCAGCCGAGGACGAACGCGGCCTGCCACAGATCGTTCTTGACGGACGGAAGCATCTCGAGCAGGCAGGGGCTGGCTCCTGCCAGCACCGCGGCGTGCAGCCCGTGCGCGGGAGCCACCCCGACCAGGCGCGCGACCGCGTAGACGGCCGTGACGAGCAGCCCGAAAGGGACCAGATTCAACCACCGCAGAAGGCCCTCGGCGGCTCCGAACATCGTCACGGGCAGAATGAGATATTCGTAGACGCCGCCGTAAGTCGTTTGTCGAATGTCGTGCGTGGCGTACGGCAGCACGCTCGCGTGTTGTACCCAATAACAGGTCTTGGAAAGGTGGTACGAGAGCGCGTCCTGCTCGGTGATCTGGCCGAACCGGCCGTCCTCGTACACGATCACGCCCAAGAGAATGGCCGCCCCGCCCAGCGCGAACCGTGTCCCCAGGGACGCCAACTGCGCGACCCCCCAGGCGGTGCGCAGCAAGCCCGGCGGCGCCGCCGTGTCGGCCAGCCGGCGCCGCAGCAGCCAGCTGATCGGCAGCAGGCACGCCAGAGAAACGAGATAAGCGTCCGCCGTGAGCCGCGCGATCAGCGAGAGCCCCTGCGCCAGCAGCACCAGGATGGCGGCGGCGAGCCCGACCACGGCGATGATGCGCAGCCGCTGCGTCCGCAAGCGCAGCGTATCCGTCAGCCAGACGGCCGACAGCGTCGCCATTCCGTAGGTGGCCAGGCAGCGAATCATGGGGTGGCGCGATCGCAAACGGCCGACGCGACGGCGAAGACGCTCCAGGTCGAGTCGTCCGGCGCGCGGTCGAGCTCGGGAAAGGCGCTCAGGCTGCGCAGGCGGAACCCGGTCTGATCGAGCAGCAGCCGGAGTTCCTCGGGGAAGAAGAACCGCATGCGATGCTGCTCGGCCGCTTCCGCGGTGACCCGCGTGCCCTCGAAGTGCCACACGCGATACGACACGTCGCAGCATTGCCGCAGCACGTCGAGCCGCCCGGAAGCGGCGCGCAGCACGCGCGCCGTCCCGTTCTCGAGCAGCTTCCAGCGATCCCCCGGCCGCTGCACGAGCACGGCGGGCCCGTACCAGGCGTCGAACACGAGCAGGCCGCCGGCGCGGAGCTGCGCGCGAGCGGCACGCAGCGCCGCCAGCACGTCGCTGTTTTCGTGCTGGTAGCCGAGTACGGCGAACATCATGCTGGCCGCGTCGAAGCGGCGTTGCTCCCGGAACTCGCGCAGGTCGCTGGCGCGAAACTCCACGCGTACGCCGGCATGCTCGGCCTTCGCGCGCGCCTGGCCGAGCATGGCCAGACTGCGATCTACGCCGACCACGTCATAGCCGCGCCGCGCCAGCTCGATCGCGTGGCTCCCGGTGCCGCAACCCAGATCGAGCACCGAGCGAGTCAGGCCGCCGCCGAAGCGGCGAAACACCTGTTCCAACAGGTCGCACTCGCGCCCATAGTCCTTGTCCTCGTACAGCGCGTCGTAGGCCTGCGCGTACGCGGGACCGAAGACGCCGGTCGTCATGCCAACGACCTTTCCACCGCCTGGCAGACCTGGTCGATCTGAGATTCTGCCAGGCCGACCCCGCTGGGGAGGTAGAGCCCCTGCCGCGCCAGACGAGTGGCCACCGGGAACTGCTCGCCCTCAAACAGGCCGCGCCGCCGCAGCGCGGGCTGCTCGTGCATGCCCAGGAAGAACGGGCGTGTCTCCACCCCGTGCGCGCGGAGCCGCGCCGCCAGCTCTGCCGCGCCGATGCCTCGTTCCTCGTGCAACACCAGGCCGTACATCCAGAAAACGTGCCGGGCCCACGATTCTTCCCTGGGCAGCTCGATGCCGGGCAGGCGGCACAGCCGCGCGCCGTAGGCCCGGCCGATCCAGCGTTTCCGTTCCACGATCGCGTCGATCCGCTCGATTTGTGCGACCCCCAGTGCCGCCTGAAGGTTGGTCATGCGAAAGTTGAAGCCAAGCTCTTCGTGCAGGAAGCGGCGCCGGCTCTCGAAGCACAGGTTGCGCAGCGACCGGGCGCGCTCGGCCAGGACGGGGTCGTCGCAGAGGATCATTCCCCCTTCGCCCGTCGTGATGAGCTTGTTGGCGTAGAAGCTGAAGACGCTGAGCGTGCCCATTCCGCCGCAGCGGCGCCAGGCCGGTGTGGGCGTGTGCCGCCCGGCGAGGTACTCGGCACCGTGCGCCTCCGCCGCATCCTCGACAACGGCCAGCCCGTGCCGCCGTGCCAGCTCCTCGATCGGGTCCATGTCCACCGGGTGCCCGTAGATGTGCACGGCCATGATCGCGCGCGTGCGCGGGGTGATCCGCTCCTCAACCTGCCGCGTGTCCATGCACCAGGTCGCCGGCTCGCTGTCCACGAGTACCGGGGTGCCCCCGGCGTACAGCACGGCCTGCGCGCACGAGATGATCGTGAACGTCGGCATGATCACCTCGTCGCCGGGACAGAGGTTGAGGCAGCGTACGGCGACCTGGAGCGCCGCCGTGCCGCTCGACACGGCCACGCCGTGCCGGCGGCCGCAGTAGCGTGTCCAGCGCTCTTCAAACTCCTCGATGAAGCGGCCCGCCGACGATACCCAGCCCGTGCGCACGCACTCGGCCAGGTACTCGAGCTCGCGGCCGCCCAGCTGCGGCTCGCTGACCGCGATCATTTAAAGCACCTCGCAAGGGTGTGCGTTGAGATCGACCGCTTTGCTCCCAGCGCAACCCCGATCGGTTTTGTTAGACGCACTTAGAACCGCTCCTTCTCATCCAGGCCCGTGTACGGCCCCTGCTTGACTTCGAGCAGCACGGTGTCTGCGAGCATCCGGAAGCCGTGCCCGCCGGCCGTCATGAGGATGATGTCACCGGGTCCGAGCTCGCGCGTGGCCACGCGCTCCCGCTGGTCGTCGTACAGGTCCACTTCGCAGCGGCCCGAGCGGACCAGCAGCACCTCGCTGGTGCCGACGATATGGCGCTGGATCGGCCGGTGCACGTGCCGCGCGATCTCCTGCCCCGCGCCGTACACGACGAACCCGAGCTGCTGCTTGAAATCCGGCGGGGTGAGGAAGGTGGTGCGCCCCGGTTCGAGCGCCGCTCGGATAATGCAGGCGATCGTTGTGTTCCCCGAGCGGATCTGCTCGACGAACTCGCGCTCGCACGCCAGGCCGGCCGGCGCCGCGGCGCCGGCCAGAGCCCCCGAGGTTGCTGGAACAGTCGTGCTCACGGTTCCCCCGTTTCTCATACCGGAACGATCGACGCCGCGTCGCCGCGCACCACCGCGGTAGCGCGCTGGTGGGCCTCGCGCAGGATATCCGCCAGCCGGCGGCGGTAGTCGGCGGGCGTGTAGCGTGCCAGCTGCGCGCGGCCGCGCGCAATCAGATCGCGCCGCAGCGCTTCGTCCGTCCACACCCGGTGCACGCACGCGGCGATCGATTCCACCGAGCCCGGGTCCGCCAAGAGCGCCGCGTTTCCCACCTGCTCCCGGATGCCGCGGATGTCCGACGTGACGACGGGGCAGCCGAGCTGCCAGGCCTCGAGCACCGGGATATTGGTGGGACCGAAGAAGGTCGGCATCACGAGCGCCCCAGCGCCGCGGTAGAGTGCCGCCAGCTCCGCTTCACTGACGTAGCCCAGCACGTGCACTCGCGCGCGCATACCCAGCCGCTCGGCCGTTTCCATGACCTCGCGGTGCGTTTGCTCGCGGAGCGGACCGCGCCGCGTTCCGCAGAACACCGCGTGCGGCAGCTCGCCGTGTGGGCGATCCAGGAGCTTGAGCGCCTCGATGATGCGGCGATGGTTCTTGTGCGGCCAGAAATGCGCG
This sequence comes from Planctomycetia bacterium, assembly GCA_041487215.1. Lineage (GTDB taxonomy): Bacteria > Planctomycetota > Planctomycetia > JALXBF01 > JBGPMX01 > JBGPMX01. Next base: position 5,343 of record JBGPMX010000222.1, read on the forward strand.
GGGTAGAAGAGATAGCGTTCGGGCAGGCCGTGCTTCGTGCGCACGCGCCGCACCTCGTCGGCGCCGCATTCGGGCGGCAGCCGCGGCGACGCAAGGAACGGCAGCACCCGCACGCGCTCCTCGGTGATGCCGCAGCCGCCGTAGCAATCCAGGATGTCTTGCTTGCCCACTTCCGAGTCGGCCAGGACGAGCGCAGCGTGCCGTGCCGCGTTCGCGTACAGGTACTCCCGGCGGTCCCATTCGCCATCGGCCGAGACCTCGGGAAACCACGGCTGCAAGCGATGCTGCAAGTCGTGGATCGGCATCACGCTAGGGATACGCACCTCGAACGCGCGGCAGTCGGGCATCGTGTACAGGACGAGTTCGATCCCCCGGTCGTGAAACCAACGGGTCAGCGCAGGGAGCGACCGCACCGGACTTTGCCCCGTGCCGCGGCCGCGGCTCGCGGCGCAGCCGTACCGCGCCGCGCGCCGCGCGGAGCTGCGCATGCCGCCCCAGAGCCGGCGAAGCACGCCGTCCCCCAGCAAACGGGCCACCCGGCCGTGCGCACACAGCGAGCGTGGGATGACGACCGGGGCGGCACGCCGTGCAGCGAGCGCACCTGGGTCGATCTCCGCGTGCTCGTCGCAGTAGATGGTGGCCTGTCCCGGCGCGACGGCCGGGTCCGACAGCGCGGCTGCCATGGTGAGTGCGTACTGGTGCGAGCCCCCGTACTCGCTGCGGCTGGATAGGACGACGCCAATTCCCACCGCAGGCGTCACCATTGCCATTATTTTGTCAGCACCAGGCACGCGACGGCGCCGGCTGCTGCCGGACCCTGGGGATCCGCGGTGCCGTGCGGCACGCCGCCGGACAGGCCGGCCGCGTAACGGGAGTACCCGACGTCGGCACACTCCCGGCGCGGAACGGCACGCCAGCCCGCCGCGCCATAGCAGAAACAGATCGCATCCGCGGCCGCCGGTTCGAAGCGTTCGATCACACGATCGAGCATGTCTGCGTCGAACTGCTGGAACCAGCCCCAGTTTTCGTAGCGCCCGAACGGAACGCTCAGAAGCAGCCGGCCGCCCGGCCGCAGCACGCGACGCAGCTCGCCGAGCGCGGCCAGGTAATCGCCAGCGGCGTCCGGCGGCGCGGCCGGCGTCGAGCCATAGAGCTGGTTATCCATGCCGACGTGCTCGAGCGTCGACAGGCAGGCGACTTCATCGAACCGCCCGTCTTGAAACGGCAGGTCGCGCAGGTCGCAGAAGGCGTAGGAGATGCCTCGTGTCCAGTGGCACTCCGCTTCCGGCGCCAGCGTTGCGAAGGTCCACTCGCACGCCCGGAACTCGGGGCGGCAGACCAGGAAGTCGTGGTTGAGCGTGGAGCCGGCATCGAGCCGCCGCGCCGGCGCGCGGTCCATCCGTGCCAAGAACCAGGGGTACTCGACCGAGCGCTCGTCCAGACCGCGCCCGTATCCGGCCGGCAGCGGTCCGCCGCGCCGGAACGCGGCCATGCAGGCGTCATTGGCTAACGTTTCGAGCAATTCCTGGCGGCTGTATTCCGTGTAGCCGGGGGACCACGGGATGCGGCCCCCGTGCAGGTATTCGAGCACGCGCTCGGCGTCGCGGCCGCGCCGGGTGCGGTGGACCTCGAGACCGGCGATGCCCAGCATTCGTTTGGCCAGTGTACGCATCGGTTCAGGCCCTCGCGCGCGCCGGAGCTGCTCCGCACTGCGCGGGCGATTGCTCGGCGGTTTCCGAGCCGGGCGCGGCACGCCCTTCCCGGCCGGTCATGCAGCATCGCCAGAGTCGCTCCGCAGCGGCCCGCTGCTCGTCGGCGAAGACCGCGACGTCGTAATGCCAGCCGTCCACGCCATGGCGCGAGCGCGAGAAATGGGCCAGGCCTTCGAGCAGCCGCTCGGCGGGCCGATCCGTCCAGAGCAGCGGCTCGCCGCGATTCGTGAAGAACAGGAATGTGCTGTAGCCGAGGTCCATGAGATACCGCGCGTGTCCGAGATCGCTCTCGCCCGCGGCCGCGTACGAGTGCGGATCCCACTCGTAGAACAGGACCGGCCGGGCCGCGGCGATCAGCCGCCGCGCGCCGCGCAGGATGGCGGGCTCGCCGCCGTCCGTGTCGATCTTGAGCACGTCCGGCCGGCCGAAGTCGGGGTACCGCGCGATCAGATCGTCGAGCGTTTCGGTCCGGATGCGCTCGCCGCTGCCGCCGACGACCAGACGTGACGTGCCCGCCGTCGGCACAAAGGCAGCCGGCGCATCGCCCGTGCAATCCGAGAGC
>JBGPMX010000223.1:0-7598 GCA_041487215.1 Planctomycetia bacterium
CGTACTGGTCGTCGATGCGGCCGTGGTAGCGGATCACGCGGCCGGCGTCGAGCAGGAACGCCTCGGGCGTGCGCCGAGCGCCGAACGACGCGGCCACGCGCTGGTCCGTGTCCTTCAGCACCGGGAACTCGATCTGCCGCTTCCGTGCGTGGGCCGCTACCTCGGCCGGCGTGTCCTGATCGTTCGCGTTGATGGCGATGACCCGGACTCCCTTCGCGCGGTACGCGCGGTCGAGTTCGCGGAGCGTTGGCACGTAGAGGTTCGCCAGGGGGCACTCGGTGCCGATGAAGACCACGACGAAGGCCCGTGCGCCCGGGAATTCGGCCAGCGAGCGTGCGCGGCCGTCGCTGTCCTTCAGCCTGAAGTCCGGCACCCGCGCGGCGACGGAGGGGGGAATCAGGTCGCGGGTGTCATCGCCGCGCAGGGCGGCCGTACCGACCCCAACGAGCAGCACGCCAAGGACGAAGCATCGCATCAATACGGTTCCTCGAGAGAGTTGCCACGGAGTCGCCGAGCCACAACGTCTCTACAGCCCCGTGCGTGGCCGCAGCTCGAGCTCCAGGTGCTCGTCCCCGCGCCGCAGGGCGACAACGACCGGCCGATCAGCGGGCGCCACCGATGCGGCGTACAGCGCGTCCGCGGGCGATTCGGTCCAGCGGCCGTCGATCGTGAGCAGGCGGTCGCCGCCGCGCATGCCCGCCGCGTCGGCCGGGCCGGCGGGCCAGACCCGCCGCACGGTGACCCCGGGCTCGTCCCCGTCCTCGCGCGGCGCAAGCTCGATGCCCCACAGGCCGCGTGCGGCGAGCCGGCTCTTGCCCGCGCGGCTGCCGAACATGCGTCCCATCATCCGCTGCATCACGTCCTGCGGCTCGTAACCGTTCGGTTCGAACGCGATCGTGGACGCGGGATAGTCAATGGTGAACCGGTAGCGCGCGAACACCGGGTAGCCGATGATGCCGTCGAGCGGTCCCAGCACCTCGGCCGCCGCCTTGATCGTCGGATGGTCCATGACGACGACCGGGACGTCCGCGACGGTCAGCTCCCCGAGCTCGAGCTTCTTCACACGCGACTCGCCGCGCATGCCGAAGAAGGCGGGGCGCTTGGCCGCCTCGGCGCTGATCAGACCCGCCTCGGCCGCTGCGCGGCCGGACACGAGCACGACTGGTGACCCGAGATCGAAGATGAGCCGGTACGGGCCGGCATCGTTCAGCTTGACCTGGACCGCCATGTGCAACGACCGGAGCAGCTCGAATTCCACGGTCGTTGGTGCGGGCGGCGCGTCGTCCCGTCCGGCCGCTTGCGCGGCGGGACGCGGCGCCCCGAGCACAGACAGCGCCAGCGCGCCGGAGGCCAGCGCCACCAGCAGCCAGCGGCCCGCGGGTTGTCGCCGCGCGACTGCGGGCCGCCTATCCGCCGCTCGAATCCCATGCGAATGATCGGACACGACCTAAAATCCCTCCCCGGTTTCTGCCCAGAGCTCGCTCTGCTCCCCGTCGCGTTCGACCGCGATCGCGATGGCTTCGCCGGGCCCGATGCCGGCCGCACGCGCGAGCACGTCTTCGGCCGAGCGAACGCTGTGGTCGCCAAACTTCACGATCAGGTCTCCCGGCCGCAGGCCGGCGCGGGCGGCCGGGCTGTCCGGCAGGACCGATGTGACCTCGGCCCGGTCGGGCAGGTCGGCCAGCGTGAGCCCCAGGAACCCGCGCGGCGTGGGCGTCTCGTTCGGCGAGCGACCGAGCAGGGACCCGGCCAGCTGCATGAGCCCTCCCATCGCAGTGAGTTCGGGGGGCGCCGACGCCTGGTTCTCGCCCCCGAGGAGCCGCGGGGGGAGTGCGGGAACGAAGTCCAGCTCGGTCCAGGTCATGGTCGGCCGCGACAGATCGAACCGCAGGCGGTAGCGCGCCAGGACGTTGTAGCCGATCACGCCATCGAGCTTGACGCCGGCGAGCCCGAGGCCGTTCATGCCGCGCAGCTGGAAGATGTCCTCGACACGCCCCTTGACCCCGCGCAGCACGGCCCCGCCTTCGATCTCCATGCGGTCGAAGGTGGCCCAGCCGTCGCGCGGCACATCGACACCGACTCGCGTGGCGACCTCGGTGGTGACGAACAGGGCCGGGGCCCCGGTGTCGACGATGAAGTGGAAGGGTCCCTTGCCGTTGAACTTGGCGCGCACGATCAGGTGCATGGTCTCCGACATGCGGTACGGCACCTGGTAGGAACGCGTCTCGGCTTCGTCCCCCGGCGGCGGCTGGCGCAGCGCGCACAGGAACGGCACGAGCAGCACGGTGAGGGCACCAAGGGCGGATCGGGACTTCCACATACGTGTGAGCATAATCGCCCGCCGGGGGACTTGAAACCCCCGGGCGCTTGTGCCATATTCGCCGCTCACTCGTCGGTCCCCCCCGAACGCCGCCTGATGGAGGATGTGGCCCGGTGCTTGGTTCCTTCCAGACGTTTGTCTGGCCGTTCGTCCTGAAGCCGCTCATCATCTGCGTCGCGATCATGCTGTTCTTCCAGGCCCAGGCCATCATCTTCGTGTGGCTGGAGCGGAAGGTGTCGGGTCGCATCCAGGACCGGCTGGGGCCGACCCGCGTGGGGGGCAAGTTCGGCTGGCTGCAAACGATCGCCGACGGGGTGAAGCTGCTCCTCAAAGAGGACCTGATCCCCAGCGAGGCGGATCAGCCGCTCTTCCGGATCGCGCCGTACATCGTGCTGGTGGGGTCGTTCGCCGCCTTCCTGGCGCTGCCGTTCAGCGACGGCTGGGTGGCCCAGAATCTGAACGTGGCGGTCTTCTACATCCTGGCCGTGATGAGCGTCGAGGTCTTCGGCGTGATCATGGCGGGCTACGCGTCGGGGTCGAAGTGGGCGCTGTTCGGGGCGATGCGCGAGGCCGCGCAGGTGGTGAGCTACGAGGTGCCCATGGCCATCTGCATTGTGTTGCCGGTCATGGCGGCGGGCACGATGAACATGACCACTGCGGGCCGGATGCAGGCGGGCTGGCTCATCAATTTCCGCACCGGCGCCGGCTGGCTGTGCTTCCACGATCCTTTCACGTTCTTCGCCGCGATGGTTTACCTGGTCTGTGCCACGGCCAGCGTCAAGCGGGCGCCGTTTGACCTGGCCGAAGCGGAGAGCGAGCTGGTGGCGGGGTTCCACACCGAGTACAGCGGCTTCCGCTGGCTGATTTTCTTCATGGCGGAGTACGCGAGCATGCTCGCGGTGAGCGGCATCGCGATCACGATGTTCTGGGGGGCCTGGAACGGGCCAATTCCGCTGTGCGACCTGGTCGGCGTCCCCCCCGGCCATTGGTTCCGCGGCCTGCTCGGCTTCCTGAACTTCATCGTCAAGGGTTACTTCCTGGTCCTCGTGATGATGTGGGTCCGCTGGACGCTGCCGCGCATCCGGATCGACCAGGTCATGAAGACGTGCCTGAAGTACCTGCTGCCGATGAGCTGCTTCCTGCTGCTGGGGGCGGCCGTGTGGCCGGTGCTAGTGCCGACCCGGTTCGGGGGGCTGATCGGTGGGGTCGCGGCGGCGCTCGTGGCGCTGGCGATCGTGGCGTACGGCGTGGCGACCACGCCGGCCAGCGCCGCGCAGGGCCGGCGGCAGCGTGTCTACTGACGAGGGTGGGATGCTCGACCTCTGGCCGCAGATTTTGTTCTGGATCCTGGCCGTGGTCACCGTGGTCAGCTCGGTGGCGGTGGTTGTCGCGCAGAACGTGGTGCGCGCGGCGGTCTGGCTGCTGTTCGCGCTGGCCGGCACCGCGGGCCTGTTCTTCCTGATGGGCGCGGATTTCGTGGGGGCCACGCAGCTGCTGATTTACGTGGGCGGCACGCTGGTGCTGGTGGTGTTCGGCGTGATGCTCACGGCGCGTGGCCCGTTCGTGCGCATGGAGACGCACAGCGCGGAATGGACCCTGGCGGCGGTGGTGGGGCTGGCCCTGTTCGGGCTCCTGGCCGGTTCGATCCTCGCCGCGTCCTGGCCCGAAAAGGGATCGCTCGGCCCGGCCGAGCTGAACGCGACGTCCTCGCGCACGTCGCTCGATCTGGGGCTGGCCTTCCTGGGCATCCCGCCGCAGCGCGCCGGCGGCGTGGAGACCACGGCGGGGCACGACCCGGCGAACATCGGATACCTGCTGCCGTTCGAAATCGTTTCGGTCCACCTGCTCGTGGTGCTCATCGGCGCGGCCTACCTGGCGCGCTCGAAGCGGCGCCGGGCGCGGGGAGTCTGAGGGAGCGGGAGCCTCTGCCATGCAACACCCGGTGGCTTCGCTACCCACGATCCTGCTGATCGCTGCAATCATGTTCGTGTGCGGCGCCGTCTGCATGGCGACCAAGCGGAACGCGGTGGGGATCCTGATCGGCGCCGAGCTGGTGCTGAACGCGTCGAACCTGAATTTCGTGGCGTTCGCATACCTCACGCCGTTCGGCATCGACGGCCAGGTTTTCGCGCTGTTCGGCATCGTGCTGCCGGCCGCCGAGGCGGCGATCGCGCTGGCGATCATTCTGAACTTTTACAACAACCACATGACGGTCGATGTGGACCGCGCCACGGAGCTGAAGGACTAAGCGAGCCCCATGGGCATAACACACCCAAGCTGGCCAGTGAGCCTGTACGTGGCGGCCTGGCTCCTGCCGCTCGCGTCGTTCGTCGTGCTTGTGATCGGCGGGCGCCGCTGGGGCAGGGTGGGGGGCTGGATCGCGCTGGGCGCCATCACCGGCTCGTTCCTGATCAGCGCCTACGGCTTCTGGCTCTATGCGCACGAGGCGTCGGGCCTGTTTGCGCCGCGCGCCGCGCACCACGAGGCGGCCGCGCACGCGGGGGGAGCCGGTTCGGAAGCGGCCGCGCCGGATGCCGGCGCCGCCGTGCACGCCGAGCCGGCCGCGCTGGTCTGGCGCGACAGCCTGCCGTGGATCCAGATCGGCAAACTCTCCATCCGCATCGGGTTCCTGGTCGACAACCTGAGCGCGACCATGTTCCTCATGGTCACGTTCGTCGCCTCGCTGATCCACCTCTACTCCTACGGTTACATGCACGAGGAGCTGCATGAGCCGGTGCATGACCCGCGCGCCGTGCCGCCCGGCCAGCCGCCGCTGCACCGCCGCGGCCGGTTCACCAGGTTCTTCAGCTACATGTCGCTCTTCTGCTTCTCGATGCTCGGCCTGGTCATCGCCGACAACATCTTCATGGTGTTCATGTTCTGGGAGTTGGTGGGCATCTGCTCGTACCTGCTGATCGGCTTCTACTACGAGCGGCCGAGCGCAGCGGTGGCGGCGAACAAAGCGTTCATTACCAACCGCGTCGGCGACGCGGGGATGATCGTCGGCCTGATGATCCTCTGGACCACGCTGGGCACGTTCAACTTTGACGAGATCGCGGCCAAGCTGCACGCGCCGGACCCGCAGCTGACCGGGGCGCTGCTGACCGTGGCGGGTATCGCCATCTTCGCAGGGTGCGTCGGCAAGAGTGCGCAGTTCCCGCTGCACGTCTGGCTGCCGGACGCCATGGAAGGCCCCACGCCGGTGAGCGCGCTCATCCACGCCGCGACCATGGTCGCGGCCGGCGTCTACCTCGTCGGTCGCTTCTACTTCCTGTTCTCGCCGACCGCTCTGCTCGTGATCGCTTACACGGGCGGCATCACGCTGTTCATGGCGGGCAGCATTGCGCTGGTGATGACGGACATCAAACGCGTGCTCGCCTACTCCACCGTGAGCCAGCTTGGTTACATGATGCTCGGCCTGGGCGTGGGGGGCTGGGCGGCGGGGCTCTTTCACCTGCTCACGCACGCCTGCTTCAAGGCGCTCTTGTTCCTCGGTTCCGGCAGCGTGATCCACGGCACGGGAACGCAAGAGATGCCGCAGATGGGCGGGCTGTTCCGCAAGATGCCGATCACGGCCATCACCATGCTCATCGGCGTGCTGGCGATCTCGGGCATCCCCTGGTTCAGCGGTTATTACTCGAAGGACGCGATCATCGCGCAGGCGATGTTCTTTTACCAGGAGCACCCCGAGCATATCCTGCTCTTCGTGTTGCCGGTCGTGGGCGCGGCCATCACCGCGTTCTACATGTTCCGCCTCTTCTTCCTGACCTTCACGGGCAAGCCGCGTGACCACCAGGTGTACGAGCACGCCCACGAGTCGCCGCCGGTGATGTGGATCCCGCTGGTGGCCCTGGCGATCCCGAGCATGATCGCCGGTTACGGCGAGCCGCCGTTCATCGAGCGGGCGCTCACGTATCGCGTCCCGGTGCCGCTCGCCCATCCGGCGCCGGGGGTGCACGAGGCGGCGGGTCTGATCGCGCTGGGGGTGGTGGTGTTCGGCATCCTCATGTCGGTGCTGTTCTATTACGCCCGGCTGCTGAGTGCGGCCGAGATGGCACGGCAGTTCCCGCGGCTGCACCAGTTCCTCATCCACAAATGGCGGTTCGATGATCTGTACGAGGCTGTCTTGGTCCGGCCGGTGCTGGTGCTGTCCGCGGCGTGCCGCCGCTTCGACGCCGGGGTCATCGATCGCCTGGTGGACGGTGCGGCGCGCGCCGTCGTGGGCGTGAGCCGCTGGGACGGCTGGTTTGATTTTCGCGTCATCGATGGCGCTGTGAACGTCGTGGGCGATTGGGTCTATGCGATCGGCTACCAGCTGCGGCGCGCGCAGACGGGGCGCCTGCGGCAGTACGTGATGTTCCTGGTTGCGGCCTCGCTGGGACTGGTCGCGCTCTTCTGGTCGCTCGGTGTCACCGGCGTATCCCGCTTGATCATCAGGTAGGCCATGACCGACACATTACTCCTGAGCCTGATCGTTTTTCTCCCCGCGCTGGCGGCGCTGCTGCTGGTGGTCATCCCCGGCTCGGCACGCGAGGCCATCCGGTGGGTGTCGCTCATCGCGACGTTGGGCACCTTCGCCCTGACCCTGGTGCTGCTCGGCGATTACCTGCACCTCATGGGCCGGACCGATCGCGACCTGGTGCAGCGTGCGGCGGCCGCCGAGACCTGGGCGGCGGAAGATCCGGACGACCTGGTGTTCCGCTACCCGTGGATCGAGAACGCGTTCCGCGTCGAGTACTACATGGGGGTGGACGGCATCAGCCTGCCGCTGGTGCTGCTCACCGGCCTGGTCAGCCTGCTCGCGTCGATCGCGAGCTGGAATATCGAGAAGCAGGTCAAGGGGTACTTCATCCTGTTCCTGCTGCTCGAGACGGGCATGATGGGGACCTTTTTGGCGCTCGACTTCTTCCTGTTCTACGTGTTCTGGGAAGTGATGCTGCTGCCGATGTACTTCCTGATCGGCATCTGGGGCGCGCCCGCGCGCGTGGATCCGGACGGGCGGGTGCGCGGCGGCCCGTACGCGGCGATCAAGTTCTTCCTCTACACGCTGGCCGGCTCCGTGCTCATGCTCGTGGTCATGCTGGCGATGTACTTCACCTACGACAACAATCCGAAGATGCCGGGCCAGCAGGGGACCTTCAACCTGCTGATCCTCAAGGAGCACGGCTCCTCGCTCTTCACGGGCTGGTGGTGGAGGATGGCGTTCATCGGCCTTTTCATCGGCTTCGCCATCAAGGTGCCGGTCTTCCCGTTCCACACGTGGCTGCCCGACGCGCAC
>JBGPMX010000224.1:0-7587 GCA_041487215.1 Planctomycetia bacterium
CGGGACGGACGGGGGGCGGGGGATGTTCGCCGCGCGAGGGCGTGGCGCGAAGCAGCGCCGCAGCGGCTAATCCGGTCGTCGTGTGCTTGAGGAAAACGCGTCGGCTTGTCGTCGGGTCGAAGGTGCTCATCGGAGACACCTCAGCCCATCGATCCCTGCTGCCGCGAATAGGGGAGTTGAACCTGGCGGGCGATCCGGACGAGCGCCATCAGGCGGATCGTCCAGTACGTGAGATCGATCTCCCACCAACGGACGCCGTGGCGCGCCGAGCGTTGGAACGCATGGTGGTTGTTGTGCCACCCCTCGCCGTAGGTCACGAGGGCCACCCACCAGAGGTTGCGTGATTGATCTCGGGTAGCGTACCGCTGGTAACCCCAGACGTGGCACGCCCAGTTGACGAACCAGGTGCTGTGATACACGAGCACCGTGCGCACGAACGCGCCCCAGACCAACCAGGACATGCCCCCCAGGAGGTAAAGGCCCGCACCGAGGGCCAGGGCCCAGACGATGTGCGTGTGGTGCAGGAATCGGTGGAATCGGTCGGCCGCCAGGTCCGGGACGTACTGCCGCCACATGCTCGGGCCGTTCGTGGCCTCGCTTCGCCACATCGTCCAGAGCATGTGCGACCAGAAGTGCCCGTCCCGCGGGCTGTGCGGGTCTTCGGGCTCGTCAGAGAACCGGTGGTGGATGCGGTGCGCCCCCACCCATTCCAGGGCGCTGCCCTGCGTCGCCAGGGCTCCCAGCAGGGTCAGGATGTACTCGATCGGCCTGGGCACCTGGAAGCTGCGGTGGGTCAGCAGCCGGTGGTAACAGAGGCAGATACCCAGGCCGCCGGTCATCCAGTGCAGGAGGAGGCAGATCCCGAGGCCCGACCAGCTGAAGTAGAACGGGGCCGCCAGCGCCCCCGCATGAACGAAAACCATCCACAGAATGGTGGGCCATGCCAGGGTCCATTCGGAACGACTCGCCAGCGCCTCGTGCACCTGCGCCGGGCTGGACGTGCGGTCCGCTTCGTGCGCTGTCGTCACTTGGTCGATCCCCCCAAAGTGCTCCAAGGGTCATTCACCGGGTCCGAGTTTGTGGCGCATCGTTCAGAATCGGCTGCTGTGCCGTGCTTCGAGCGTCAGGAGCTGGAGCTCCACCTCCAGCACCTTCCCCGCGAGCGGGTGGTTGCCGTCCACCACGATCGCATCCGGCTTGATTTCGACGAGCTTCACGCGGCGCCGCCGACGGGACGACACGCCGATGGTCGTGAGGCGCATCCCGAGGCGGAGGTCGATGTGTTCCGGAACCCGGTCTCTGGGCACCTCTTTGATCAGCTTTCGAACCCGGGTTCCGTAAGCATCCTTGGGCTGCAGCGTGAGCCGTTTCTGCTCCCCTTCCGCCATTCCGACGACGCCAAAGCTTACCCCTGGAATCGCCTCCCTGCTTCCCACGATGAACTCCAGCACCCGGCGCGGGGTCTGCTGACGCGGTCGCGTGCGATCCTGGCACAAGCCCACATACTGCACGCGGACGTGGTCACCGAGCTTGGCTCTGTTCATCGTCCAAGGCCTTTCTGAGAACGAGGCACGGAGAGAATCGAGCCGGCCCCGCAGAACGCTCGGCTCCAGGATCCCCTCAACGCTCTCGAAACACGATGCGGCCCTTGTTCAGGTCGTACGGGGAGAGCTCGACGGTGACGCGATCACCCGGCACGATCCGGATGTAGTTTTTACGCATCCTGCCGGCAACGTGCGCCAGCAGCATGTGACCGTTCTCAAGTTGCACTCGGAACTCCGTATTCGGGAGCGACTGCGTGACTTTGCCGCCGACCCGGATCATCTCCTCCTTCGGCATCTCGTGCTCCTGTGCGAGAACTAGGCGGGTCGCACGCGAACCGCGCGCGGTCCCTTGCCCTTGGCGTTTGGTGCCGGGTCCACGTCGAACTGGACCGCCTGCCCCTCGGTGAGGGACTCGAAGTTCCCCTCCACGACCGACGAGTGGTGGAAGAAGAGCTCTTGCCCGTCGCTCGAGATGAACCCGAACCCACGATCACTGACCACTTTCTTGATGGTGCCTTCCGGCATGCGAGCAACTCCTAACTTGGCTAGAAACAAAAACGGATTGGTGAGTGAATGACCCGGACGCCGTGACCCTGCGCACGCGCGCCCAGCAAAACGAGGTTCAAAACGGGGGTCCGGGTGGACGACGAGTGGAAGCCCGTCAAACCGGGTATGAGGAGAGATGCCTCAAAGGCAGATGCTTCGCATGCCGCAGTTTGATCGGGAGGGAGTTCTTGCTCGATGCGCACTGCTCCCGCCCGTTGTACGCGAACGTGACTATATCCATTTGCCTGTTGCGTTGCAATTGCGCCTCGATCTTTCATTCCGCTTGACTTGGGCCACTCGCCGCAGCGCCGCCCACGTGCCCGTGCGGCGGCGGCCCCTTATAATGGAGGCCGAAACCCGCTGGCCGTTCAGCGGGTAGCACGAAGCCACTTTCACGGGAGCTTGCCCCTCATGCGTGCTCTGCGTTCGCAGCTGCTCAGCCTGGGCGCCGTGTGTCTCACGGTTCTTGCCGCGGCCGGTACCGCAACTCCGGATGCGCCGCGCGCCGACCGCACGAAGCTCGCCCTGATTCCGGACCGCATCGGCGCGTTCGTGGCCAAGCAGGAGATCGCTGGTGCCGTCACGCTCGTGGCCACCACCGACGGCGTGGTGCACCTCGAACCCGTCGGGCTGGCGGACATCGCCCACAAGACCCCCATGCGGACCGACGCGATCTTCTGGATCGCGTCCATGACCAAGCCGATTACCGCCAGCGCCGTGCTCATGCTCCAGGACGAGGGCAAGCTGTCGGTGGATGACCCGGTGGGCAAGTACCTCCCCGCGCTCGGCGCGCTCAAGACCGCCGACGGCAGTCCCGCCCGAGTGACGATCCGCCACCTGCTCACGCACACGTCCGGGCTGCCCGAGGCGACGGGGGCGGAATCGGCCGCCGCGCGCACGCTGGCCGATCTCATCCCGGCCTACGCGCGGGGACCGCTCGGGTTCGAGCCCGGCAGCAAGTGGCAATATTGCCAGTCGGGCATCAACAGTGCCGCCCGCATCGTCGAGATCGTCTCGGGTCAGGCCTTCCCCGACTTCCTTCGCGATCGCCTGTTCCGGCCGCTCGGCATGGCCGACACCACGTTCTACCCAACGCCGGAGCAGCTGCCGCGCATCGCGAAGTCCTACAAGCGCGTGGAAGGGGGGCTCGAAGAGGTGCCGATCTTCTTGCTCGCCGGCAAGGACCCCGCTGCGCGCGATCGCTACCCGGCCGCGAACGGCGGGCTGTTTTCGACGGCCATGGATTACGCACGTTTCTGCCGCATGATCCTCGGCGGCGGCAGCCTGGACGGTGTGCGGTACCTGAAACCCGAATCGGTGCAGCTCATGACGACCGTCCAGACCGGCGACTTGCAGACCGGCTTCACCCCGGGCAACGGCTGGGGGCTGGGCTGGTGCGTCGTGCGTGCGCCGCAGGGGGTCAGCGCGGGTCTCGCGCCCGGCGCGTTCGGACACGGCGGGGCCTACGGCACCCAGGCGTGGATCGACCCGGGTAAGGGGGCGATCTACCTGCTCATGGTTCAGCGCGCCAATTTCCCCAACGCCGACGCCTCGGACGTGCGCCGGGTCTTTCAGGAGACGGCCGCCGCCGCGCTGCGCTGATGCCGCATCGGATTCGGTGCGCGCGGGTTCAGGCCGGAAAGACGGCTCTGCGGCGCCAAGGGTCATTCGAACTCAGACCGGGGCCGGCCTTATTTTTGCGATCGTAGCCGACGGCTCTCCGTGGCGCGCGGGAACGCGATCCGGGCAGCGAGTCTAACAGCATCCGCCGGGCGAGCCCGCTAGCGGGCGCACCTGCGCGGAGTTTGGCATCCGCTTTGCAAATCCGTCGATGAATGAACCGCGATGCGCTCGAAAGAACGCGGGGAGACGGCCGATGGATCATTCGGTGAAGGTTGGAAACTGGTCCGCTTCGGTGGAGTTTCCGCCGGACCTCAAGAACCGGATTTTTTTCGACGCTCCCCGGAAGCGGCTCGTGTTCCGCGACTTCATGAGCAAAGCCGACTACGACCGGCTCTCCCGACTGGACGAAGATCTCGAGTATCTGCGCGCGATCGAACGCCTGTTCCAGGTAAGCACCGAGGCGGATTTCCCGGAGATGCGGAACATCAGCCGGCTCCTCGGGATCCTGGTCATCGCCTGTGTGATCATGGCCGCCGTGGTGTGGTGGCAGCTGCTGCGCGGCCCGCGGCTGCCCGCTGCACGTGGTCAGGCGTCCGTCACCGCGCTGCCGGAGGAACGGCCGACGCTGGTGCCCCCTGGAGATGGTCGCCCTCTCTCGGAGTGAGGCATCCTCGATGGCTACCAGTGCTCACGCCCCCGCGTTCCCCTGGCCGCTGGCCGAGGGGATCTTTCGCCCGCCTGGAAACTCCCGTCCACGTTGGGCCGCGAGTTCGGGCCCGGCGACTTTGTCGGCCGGCCGCTCGTGCTGCTTTTGCACGCCCCCTCCGGCCACGATCTGGCCCTCGCCACGCTCGGCGCGTTTCGCGATAACCAGGAAGCCCGACTCCGCGAAGCATACAACCAGCAAATCGGCGGCGAGTATCGATCCGGACGCCCGACCATCGCCTAGGGCCCACTTCGAAGTCTTGGCGACGATGTCGCCAACGCCCCTGGCGACAGGCAGCCCGCGTGCCGCGCAAACCAGGCAAGCCGGCCAACCACGCGTGGCGTCGCATTGAGCGCGGTGACCAGGTTCTGAGCAGGGGGGGATGGCGCCGCAACGAGCGCTGGCACGGCCCCGTTTTCGCGCGGCACCCGGCATATCTTGAGCAAATTGTGCAACGGATGCTCAAAGATGGCTACCCTGCGCAACGGTCGGGCCGTGCGTTGCCCGGCCCAACCCGACACCGCCTTTGCAACGAAGCGGCTTGTTGTGACCATGTTATGGCAACGATGGTCCATGACATAGATATGGCAATGAGGAACGGCATGGCAGTTGCTTAATAGCCCTGTCGCTGCACGCAACATCTCACTGGGCTCGTGCTCGAGGGCAAGCGAGACGAGCCGTTCTCCCGTGACCACCTCTTGGAGCTGGTCGCCGCCCAGGGCGCCTGGGATCTCAGCGCGGCGCATGGTGTGCCCGCGGATGGCGCCCTTCGGACCAGCGTCGCCACTTCGTGGCCGTTCTTCGATCGCTAGATGCCGTGACATATCCGTGGTTCGCCGGTGCGCCTGCGCCGCGTGACCCCGTTCTGGAACCAGGAGATGCAACGATGCTTCGCCGCCTCCGTCTCTCGCGTGCCCGGCAGTCCTTGGCCCGGTCCATTCCCAGCCGTCGTGTCGCGCCGCGCCCGCCTGCGGCTCGCCTGTCCGCTCGGTTGTCCCCCGTCGAAATGCTCGAGCAGCGCACGCTCCTGAGCACAATCAGCGGGACGAAATTCCAGGACGTGACGGGCGACGGCTTCAGCGGCGATGACGCTCCCCTGGCTGGCTGGACCATTCGGCTCTATCAGGACGATGGCGACAACCAGTTCGATCCCGCCACGGACATGCTGGCCGACACCCAGGTCACCGCGAGCGATGGAACCTATCAGTTCTCCGGCCTCGCCGCCGGTACCTACTTCGTTCAAGAAGAGATCCAACCGCACTGGGTCCAGACCGGTGGCCCGAGCTTCTACGCGATTACACTCCCGGACGAAAACACCGATGTGACCGGCCAGGACTTCGCCAACTTCCAGCTCATCACGATCAGCGGCACGAAGTACGAAGACCACAACGGCGACGGCGTGCGCGACGCCGAAGACCAGGGTCTTGCCGGCTGGACGATCTACCTGGACGGCAACGGCAACGGCATGCTCGACGCGGGCGAAGCGAGCACGGTGACGGACGCGGACGGCAACTACAGCTTCAGCGACGTCGCACCGGGCAGCTACGCGGTGCGCGAGCAGTCGCAGGCGGGCTGGATGCAGACGACGGCGGACCCGGCGCCATTCGCCGCATCGAGCGGCAGCGACGTGACGAGCGTGGACTTCGGCAATCATATCGAGCCGATTGCGATCGCCGGACAGAAGTTCCACGATCTCGATGGGGACGGCCGAAAGGAGCTGGGGGAGTCGGGTCTTGCCGGTTGGACTGTTTATCTCGACGCCAACGGCAACGGGGTGCTCGACGAAGACGAGGTAAGCACGATCAGCGACGAGACGGGCCACTACGCGTTCGCCGGCCTGGAACCGGGCGTGTATCGCGTTCGCGAGCTGCCCCAGGCGGGGTGGGTGCAGACCACGGCCAACCCTGCGGATCTTGATCTGATTGCCGGCCAAACGGTAATGGATATCGACTTCGGAAACTTCCAGACCGTGGCCATCCGCGGTCAGGTGTACGATGACCGCGCCGGCGATGGCGTCCTGGACGCCGGCGACCAGGGGCTCGAGGGCTGGACCATTTTTCTCGATACGAACGACAACGGGGTGCTCGACGCGGGGGAACGCAGCACAGTCACCGATGCCGACGGTAGCTACATCTTCAGCGAGGTTGGGCCGGGCAACTACTTCGTACGCGAGATCGTGCCGGCCGGCTGGGTACGAACAAGTACGAGCCCGGTGGCCGTCGAGACCGAGAGCGGCAGCGACTTGGTCGGTATCAATTTCGGAAACTTCCGGCTGATCACGATCAGCGGAGTGAAGTTCAACGATCTGAACGGCGACGGCGTGCGTGATGAGGGCGAACCGGTCCTTGGCGGCTGGGTCCTGTTCCTGGACACCAACGGCAGCGGAGAACTCGACGATGACGAGCCGAGCACCACGACCGACGCGGACGGGAGCTACAGCTTCACGGGCATGGGACCGGGCACCTATCGCGTGCGCGAAGTCAGCCAGGCCGGCTGGGTGCAGACAACGCCGCTGAACAGCATACCGGCCTTGAGCGGCGTGGACCTCTCCGGCATTGATATCGGCAACTTCGAGCGGATCACCATCCGTGGCACCAAGTTCGAGGACCACAACGGGAACGGCGTGCGCGACGCGGGCGACGACGGCTTGGCCGGATGGACGCTCTTGCTGGACGCGAACGGCAATGGGGTGCTCGACGACGGCGAGCTGAGCACGGTCACGGACGCGGACGGCAACTACGCGTTCGCCGACCTTGGGCCGGGCACCTATCGCGTGCGTGAGGTCGCCCAGGCGGGCTGGGTGCGCACCGCGACCCCCGCCGACGTCATCGCGACGAGCGGCGTCGACGTGAGCGACGCCGACCTGGGCAACTTCCGGCTGATCACGATTCGGGGGACCAAGTTCGAAGACCAGAACGGCGACGGCATGCCGGGCCCCGAGGACACGGGGCTCGCCGGCTGGACGCTGTTCCTGGACGCGAACAACAACGGGATACTCGACGCTGGCGAACGCACCGCCGTGACCGATAGCCAGGGCCGCTATGACTTCGGCGACGTGGGACCGGGCATCTACCGGGTGCGCGAAATGATCCAGGCGGGCTGGATCCAGACGACCCCCGCGCCGGAGACTGTAACGGCGTCGAGCGGCGTGAATGCTGCGGGAATCAC
>JBGPMX010000225.1:0-7566 GCA_041487215.1 Planctomycetia bacterium
AGCAAGTCCGCCAGGGCGCGGTGATCGTACGGCACGACCGCCTCGAGCAGCGTACGCGAGGCTCCCGGCACGGCGAGTAGCGCCGAGATCGCCGCGCTACCACCCCCCGTCACGGCCATGACCACACCATGCCCGGAGTCGTGGATGCGGGCGATGATCGACGACCAGTCGCTATCCATAATGCCTTCTTTGCCAGCCAATGCGGGGTTGTGGCCGCTGCCTGCCTGGGCAAGAATGAACCTGACCAATGGGGCGCAGGCTCGCGCTTTGCACCCGAGCTCAGACCGAAACGACCGCTGCAACGGGTATGCGGCAAAAACTGACCAGCATGTTTCGCTCGATCCTGGCGCTGGACGACACGCCACACGCCGTTGCGCTCGGCACGGCGATCGGCCTGTTCGTCGCGTGGACCCCCACGGTCGGCGTCCACATGATCCTGGTAGTGGCGCTGGCGTTCCTGCTGCGAGCCAATCGGCTCGCCGGATTGATCGCGGTTTACATTTCGAACCCGTTCACGATTCTTCCGATGTACTGGATCGAATACAAGCTCGGGGCGCTGGCGCTCGAGAAGGAGATAAGCTACGACGAGCTGGCTCAAGTGGTTCATCACCACGGCTGGTCGGGGTGGTGGGACGCGTTCTGGAGACTCTGCATCGACCTGGGGGGGCCGATGTGGCTCGGCGGGCTGCTGCTCGCGACCGTGAACGCCGTGCCGGCATATTACCTCACGCGCTGGGCCGTGGAGCGCTACCGTCGTGCGCGCGGCAGCCCGGCCGCCGTGCCCGGATCATCGGCTCCATGAGCACGGCCGCGGATGAGATCGTTCTGGCCAGCGCATCGCCGCAGAGGCAGCGACTGCTCGCCGAGGCCGGTTACCGGTTCCGCGTGGTCGAGCCCGGCATCACCGAGCCGTCCCCAAGGAACTTCGAAGATCCGGCGGAATATGTCAGCCACACCGCGTGGTTGAAAGCGCGTGACGCGGCTCGGCAGGTGCCCGCCGGCACCATCCTGGCCGCGGACACGGTGGTGGTGCTCGGCGGCAAGATCATCGGCAAGCCGGCCGATGCCGGGCACGCGCGGCGCATCCTGGCGACGTTGTCCGGGAGCGATCACGAGGTGATGACCGGGCTGTGCCTCTGGCACCAGCCGGACGAAATCTGGCTAGGCGCGTTCGAACGCACCCAGCTCCGCATGCGGCCGCTGTCCGACCAGGAGCGGGAAGACTATGTGCGCACGGACCGCTGGGTGGGCAAGGCGGGTGCGTACGCCATTCAGGATCCCGACCCGTATGTCTCGATCGTTTGCGGCAGCTATTCCAACGTCGTCGGCCTGCCGATGGAGCTGCTCGAGCGGCTGCTCGCGCGATTCAAAGGGGCCCGTGCATGAACGCTCCACGTCTCTTGCCCACTCTGGGTCTGTTGGCGCTCGCCGTGCTGGCCGCGGCCCCCGTGGGATTGGCGCTGCACAACATGGCTGATCCGACTCCCGCCAAACCGCCGGCTCCGCGGGCGAGACCCGATCGATCGCACGTCCTTGCGGGCTTCGACGGGGATCGCGCCTACCGCTACCTGCTCGATCAGTGCAAGATCGGCCCGCGCATCTCGGGAACCGAAGGCAACCGCAAGCTGCGCCGCGTGATGGCCGATCACTTCCGCGCGGTGGGGGCCGAACTCGAGCTGCAAAGCTTTGAGGTGCGGCACCCGCTGTCCGGTAAGCCGGTCGAGATGGAGAACGTGGTGGCGAAGTGGATCCCCGGCAACCCCCACCGGGTGCTGATCGGCGCGCACTTCGATACCCGGCCTCGGCCGGACAACGAGACCGACCCGCGCCGGAAGGCGCAGCCGTTCCTGGGTGCCAACGACGGCGGCTCCGGCGTCGCCGTGCTCATGGAGCTCGGCCACATCATGGCCGATCTGGACCCGCAGGTCGGGGTCGATCTAGTGATGTTCGACGGCGAGGAGCTGGTGTACGACCACCGCGGCGATTTCTTTCTGGGCTCGGGCCACTTCGCCGAGCTCTACCACACCCGCGCGGGCGCATCGCGCTACGACGCGGCGATCGTGGTAGACATGGTTGGCGATGCGGACCTGCAGATTTACGCGGACGACATATCGGTGCGGCAGTCCCCGGAGCTGGTGCGCGAGGTCTGGGCCGTCGCGGAGCGAGTCGGGGCCGCCGGCTTCAAGAGGGGGCGCGGCCACGACCTGCTCGACGATCACGTGAAGCTCCTGGAGGTCGGAATCCCGGCGATCGACCTGATCGATTTCGACTACCCGCACTGGCACCTGGCGAGCGACACGCCGGACAAGTGTTCCGCCGAGAGCCTCGCCCAGGTCGGCGGCGTGCTGGCCGAGTGGCTGCGGGGGCGCCAGCCAAGGTGACACGCCATGCCGCTTCTCCCGGTCATCCTTTCGGGCCTGATCGCGCTCACCCTTATCGGGCTGGGCGCGTACTACCTCGTGCACGAAGCACTTGAGTGGGGTCGCAACGGCGGGTACGTCGCAATGCCGCGCGAGGACGCGTCGTACTTCCGGAGTCAGTTCTACCGGCGGCTGATCGGATCCAGCCTGCTCGTTGCGGTCGGTGCGGCGATCTTCGCCGGCCTGAACCTCATCGACCCGCACACGTCCCCACGCCTCTTCATCTGGTTCTGGCTGGGGGTCATGCTCGCGGTCGCGTGGCTGCTGCTGATCTCCGCCGCCGATCTCGCCGCTATCCGGCGCTACGCACGGCGGCACGCGCGGGAACTCCGGTCGGACCACACCGCACTGATGGTGGAAAGCCGCACCCTGCTGGGTCGCGGGCAGGGCAACGGGCAGTGGCGCGACGGAGCAGGCGGGCCCACCGAACCGGGTCCACCGGATTGATCCGATCGGCTGCCGGTCACCGAGCTTTACGGTTTCGTCGCGCTTCCGTGCTCGTGGTTTTGACGCTGCATCATCGTCGCTCCCTCGTATCTCGCTCCACTCAGGATGAGAACCCGCCCCGGCGTCATTCCAGGAGTGACCGAGTACTGGCGTGGTGCCTGCTTTTGCACTATCCTCGATCCCCTCAACAGTGATCTCGCTTTATGCACCCGGAGGAACAACACCATGAAGTGTCTCCCGTTCGCCGTCGCGGCCGGCCTCGCGCTGGTCCCCCTGGGCACCTGTTTCGCCGCCGACAACACCCCGCCGCCCGGCTTCACCGCGCTGTTCAACGGCAAGGACCTGACCGGCTGGCAGGGGCTTGTCGAGCTGCCCCAGCGGGCCAAGCTCAGCTCCGAGGAGCTGGTGGCGAAGCAGAAGGAGGCGAATGAAAACTATCTGCCGCACTGGACCATGAAAGACGGCGCCCTGCATTACGACGGGCACGGCCAGAGTCTGCAGAGCGCCAAGGACTACGGCGATTTCGATCTCTGGGTCGATTGGAAAATCGAGAAGGGGGGGGATAGCGGGATCTACCTGCGCGGCAACCCGCAGGTCCAGATCTGGGACCCAGGCGCGGCGGCCCAGAACGCCGTCGGATCCGGCGGGCTCTTCAACAACAAGGAGCACGAGAGCAAGCCGCTCAAGAAGGCTGACAAGCCGGTGGGCGAGTGGAACACGTTCCACATCATCATGAAGGGAGACAAAGTCTCGGTCTGGCTCAACGGCGCGCTGGTCGTGGACAAGGTCCCGCTCGAGAACTATTGGGAACGCGGCAAGCCGCTGCCGGCCAAGGGCCCGATCGAGCTGCAGCACCACAGCAGTCCGCTCGAGTTCAAGAACATCTACATCAAGGAGCTGTAACACCATGACGCACCGCTCACGACTGGCAGCGATGGTCCTCACGGCGGCCGGCGCGATCGGGCTCGGCCTGGCCGCCTGCGCCGGCACGCCGGGCGCAAACGAGGAAGAGAAGTGGTTGCAGTTGTTCAACGGCAAGGACCTGAACGGCTGGAACAAGTTCCTGGACCCGAAGGCGAAGGACGCCGACCCGGACAAGGTCTGGACCGTGAAGGACGGCACCATCCTCTGTAGCGGCAGCCCCATGGGTTATTTGCTCACCCAGAAGGAGTACAGCGACTACGTGCTGCGCGTCGAGTGGCGCTGGGGTGAGAAGGCCAAGGACATGAAAGGCCCGAACAGCGGCGTCTTCGTGCACGTCAGCGGCCCGGACAAGATCTGGCCGAAGGGCGTGGAGGCGCAGCTGGCCGCGGACCATGCAGGCGACTTCTGGCTGGTCGACAACTTCAAGCTAAAGGTGGATTCGTCCCGTCAGGATCCCAAGGTCGACCGGCACTACTACCGGCTCAAGGATCACGTAGAGAAGCCGCGTGGCGAGTGGAACCAGTACGAGATCACCTGCAAGGGGGACACGGTGAAGCTCGTCATCAACGGCGAGTTCGTCAACGAGGGGACGGGCGCCGAGAACACCAAGGGCAAGATCCTGCTCCAGTCGGAAGGGGCACCGATCGAGTTCCGCCACATCGAACTCAAGCCGTTGAAGTGAACGTCGTCACGGCGCACCGCGCGGCCCGCCCGCATGCGTTCGCCGGGGTTTGAGGTTGCCCGGCTTGCGTCGGCTCCCCAGCGTTTTTACCGACCCCCGTCCCGTGCGGGGGTCTTTTTTTTCGTTCGCCCGGCAAGCCCGCCGGAAACGCTGCTCCACTCAGAGAATACGGAAGTCGTGAACAGGAAAGGGACCCAGTAATCCGCGTTGCACCGCCGGCAGAAATCGCCAGAATAACGTTGCGCAGCACAACGCCGACCCGGAGAACCGCCATGGCTATCCCCCGCCGGTTGCAAGCGGCTTTCCTCGCCGCCCTCTGCACGCTCCTCCTTGCGTCCCCGCGCGCCGACGCCGGCACGATGGCGCGCTGCGGCCAGGGCTTCCTCGAAGACATCGACGGTTACCGGGTCCTGCACCTCAAGGGGACGCCGTACGAGATGGGATATCAGCACGGCGCACTGCTGCGCGATGACGTGCGCGAAGGCCAGCGCTTCCTGTTCGACGTTAAAGCAAAGGAGGCCAAGCTCAAACTGCTCGGCCTCGAGATCCCGCCCAAGATAATCATCGCCCAGATCGTCGCCATCCAGCGGCGGCACATGCCGGCACGTTTCATCGAGGAGATGGAGGGGTTGGCGGCCGGGGCCGGCTGCGACCCGCGCGACGTGATGATCGCGAACTTCATCCCCGAGCTCTTTCACTGCAGCGGCTTCGCCGTCATGAACAGCACCACGCGCGACGGCACGCTCTACCACGGTCGGATCCTGGACTACTCGACCGATTGGCGGCTCCAGGAACACGCCGTGCTGGTCATCGCCGAGCCCGACGGGGGCATACCGTTCGTCAACGTCACGTACGCCGGCTTCGTCGGCTCGGTCACCGGCATGAACGCCGAGCACGTGTCGATCGGCGAGATGGGGGGCCGGGGCGCCGGGCACTGGGACGGCGAACCGATGGCGTTCCTCGTCCGCCGCGTCCTCGAAGAGGCCCATGACCTGGACGAGGCGCTCGCCGTCTTCCGCGACAGCAAGCGGACCTGCGAGTACTACTACGTGATCGCGGACGGCAAGACGAACCGAGCGGCCGGCGTCGCGGCGCGCTGGAATCATTTCGAGACCGTCGAACCCGGCCAGGCCCACCCGCTCCTGCCCGAGGCGATCGAGGACGCCGTGGTCCTGTCGGCCGGCGAGCGCTACACCGAGCTGGTGCGACGCGTGCGAGCGCAGAAGGGAACGATCGATGCCGAGGCCGCGCTCCGGCTCATGGACCGCCCGGTCGCCATGAAATCGAACCTGCACTGCGTGTTGTTCGAACCTGCGTCGACCCGCTTCTGGGTAGCCAACGCGTCCCGCGCGGGCGCACCGGCCGCCAGCCAGCGCTACTTCCCGTTCCAGCTCCGCGAGCTGCTCGGTCACGAGCCGGATACCCAGGCGCCGGTGATCGCTCTGGAGCCGCCTCCCGCCGCCGCGACCCCGCCCGCCCCCTAGTCCTAAGTACTCCGTCCCACGTCGTTTGGAAGATGCTACGGCCACTCCGTGGCGCATCAGCTTAGGGCCACGGAGTGGCGGGCCACACGGGGAACACGCTGAAGCGTGAACTCCAGCGGGGTGCTACAAACAGCGAGTGAAGCGATTCGGCCGTGATCACGTGTGCGGCGATTTCGTTCGGTCATACCGAGTTCCTTCGCTCCGCTCGTGCCTCGCTCTGCTCAGGATGACAGTCGGCGTGCCCGGGTGGATACCGAGCCTGCCGAAGGCCGGCACAGGCCGCATGTTGGGAACAACCTCACCCTTCGCTTCGTAAGGCGATTCACGCCGCGGCAAGGCCATGGGTTCGCCGAATGCTTGCATTGCCCAGCTTCGGGAGATAGATAAGGAGGGATTCTGCGCCGCGCAACGGATTGTTTCGATGGGTGCGTTCCGCATCAGCCAGTTTCGGGGCAGCGAATGACGTGCGTTTACTTGCGGATCCCGTGCCAGCAAGCCAGCGCGCAGTAAGCTCAGGCGCCTATGCGATTTTTTGAGCTACTCATGCTGCGCACCGTGCTTTGGGTCGGGCTGCCCGTGGCCCTGGCCGTGCTCGCTGTCGGTCCCGCGCGGCTTGGGCGCGCCCTGCGCCGCGGCTGGCGCTGGCTCTGGGAGCGACGGCTGAATCCCGAAGACATCCTGGGCCAGGTCGTCCGGCAGCATGCGGAGCGCATCCGATCGCTCCGCCAAGCGCTCCGGCAGGCGGAAACCACCGAACAGGAGATCGCGCAGAACATTGAGAAGAGCACCGCCAACATCGCAACGCTCGACGAGGAGGCGCGGCGGTGCGCCGAGCGCAGCGACGACCTCGGTGCGCGGGCGGCTCTTTACAAGCTCAACCTCGAGCGCGCGGCGGTCGACAGTTTCAACGAACATCTCGTCGGGCAACGCCACCAGATCCTGGAGGCCCGCCGCCGGCTCTACCTGTTCGAGCTGCAGCTGCGCCAGTGCGAGGTGGGCCGCAGCATCCTCCTGAGTCAGCTGGCCGAGGCGAAGACGGTCGAGCAGCAGTACGCGATCGCCAACGAATTCGACCCGTTCAGCGCGGTGGCCAACTGGCGACGCGCCGAAGGGATAGTGCAGGAGAAGACGATCCAGGCGCACGCGATCGAACGCGTGCACCGAGACACGGCGGACCTGGGCAGCCAGGCTTCGCCGGCGGACCCCGCCCTGCTCGATGCGCAGCTGGCCGAAATCAAAGCCCGGCTCAAACCGAAGGTGCCGGCCGAGGCTCGCGTTCACGCCGCGGCCGAGACGACCGAGCCGAGAGCGCGCGAGGTCATCCGTGACCACTGAGGCGAATTGCCGAAACAACCGCTCATCACGAGCCCAAGACACGGAGAGAAGCCCGTGACATTCTTCAAGAAGCCGCGATTCTGGGTGCTCGCCGCCGTCGCCCTCGTCGGGTTGCTCACTCTGCAGCAGTTCTACCGCTGGGAGATCGAGCGGATCGAGGTGCCGGCCGGCAAGTTCCTGGTGCTCGTGCACCGCTGGGGCAAGGACCTGCCCGAAGACCAGCTCGTCGCGCCGGACGATTCCTACAAGGGCGTCATGCTCGATGTGCTCCCCG
>JBGPMX010000226.1:0-7551 GCA_041487215.1 Planctomycetia bacterium
ACGTCGTCACGGGCCTTGGATCGCGCAGTCGCTCCATTTGTAGGTCCATTGGTACAAGTTATTTTTACGCGGGCCCTAATCAGGCATCGGTGAGCGACACTCATCGTTGGGACGCGGCGCACAATGCTAGCTGCCGTTCACGACTCGCAAGTTGCGTTCCCCGCATGGTCCGTGAGAACTGGTTCGGTTGGCCGCGACGGGCAAGTCATTCCCGAGCAAGAGGCTAGAGTGTCGGAGTGACGATCCAAGCAGCGCAGCCGCATAGAGAGGCTGCCGAGTCCCGCGCGCCGCAGCCGAGCGCGCTCTGTGCCGGCCCGCGCGCTTGCAACTTGAGGTCACGCGCTGGTCGTCAAGCCCTCGCCGCCGGGAAACTTACCTTCCAACCGAAGTCCAAAGCGGATATATTAACGAGCGTTGATGCGTTAATTCGATTCGGCCACGCCGGCCCGGTCTCATGTTCGTACTCAGCCAAAGCAGGAGGAAGACCATGAACCGCGAATTCAAATGCCGTGGACTGCGTTCCACGCAGATCAGTCGGCGAGCGTTTCTGGAGACAACAGTCTCGGCCGGAACGTTGGGTTTGTCGCTGCCGGGACTGTTGGCTGCGCGGGCCCACGCGGACGAACTTGCGCAGCAAGGCGGCTCAGCCAAAGACACGGCCGTGATTCAGGTCTGGCTCGGGGGCGGGCCGACTCATTTCGAGACCTACGATCCGAAGCCCGACGCGCCGGCCGAGTACCGCGGGCCGTTCCAGGCGATCCCCACGAAAGTGCCCGGCGTGCAGCTCTGCGAGTTGCTACCACGCCACGCCCAGCTTATGGACAAGCTGGCGATAATCCGCAGCGTGTACCACAACTCCGGTGACCACGACTACGGCATGTACGTTTGCACCACCGGCAAGCCTACCAAGAACCAGCCGTCCACCGGATCGTACGTGGCCAAGATGCGCGGTCCCAATCGGCCGAGTCTTCCGCCTTACGTGCATTTCGGATTTCCTCAGACGGATAACCTGGTCTTTGTGCCCAACTTCAAGGCCACTTATCTGGGCGGGGGCTATGACCCGTACTACGTGTCCGACGATCCGGCGGACAGCAAGTTCAAGGTGCCTAACCTCACGCTGGCCGACGGCGTGACGCTGGACCGCTTGAACGACCGCAAGGCGATCCTGACCCGCTTCGACGCGGTCCGCCGCGCGGCCGACATGAGTGGCATGATGGATTCGATGGACCACTTCAGTCGCATCGCGTTCGATATGGTCACCGGTCCGCAGGCGCGTGAGGCGTTCGACTTGTCGCGCGAGGACGCCAAGACGCGCGAGCGCTACGGCATGCACCGCTGGGGCCAGAGTTGCCTGCTCGCGCGGCGACTGGTCGAGGCCGGCGTCAGCTTCGTCACCGTGAACTTCGATCCGCACTCGTACACGTTCGACATGCACGGCAACGTCCAGGGCGGCATGGCCAACGCCGGCCCGCGCATGGACTCGGCCATCCCGGCGCTTGTGGAAGAACTGCACGAGCGCGGCCTCGACAAGAAGGTGCTGGTCATCGCCTGGGGCGAGTTCGGTCGCACGCCCAAAATCAATGCCGGCGGCGGCCGGGATCACTGGGGCGAGGTGATGAGCGTCCTTCTCGCTGGGGGCGGCCTGCGCGTGGGCCAGGTGATCGGTGCGTCCACCGCCAAGGGGGAAGTCCCCAAGGACCGCCCGCTCAAACCGTACGACGTGCTCGCCACGATGTACCGCCACCTGGGTATCGACCCCTACACCACGTTCCCCGACCCCGCCGGCCGTCCCGTGCCGCTGCTGTACGAAGGTCAGCCGATCCCCGAGCTGGTGTAGCTAGTCAGCTCACTTCCACTTCCCGAATCAAGATGTGCCGCGCCAGCCGATTGAGTGCGGTCCGAATCCGCGCGCCGGCGTGCGGGCTGCTGCGCTCCCATGCGATGTGCGGACGGGGATAGCCGCATGTGCGGAGCGCGCCTGGACGTGACCGCCACCGCGTCCCACCAGTCTGGCAAGCGGAACAGGCCATGATTCGAAACGCGCTTTCAGTCGTCGGCTTGTCCATCGCGTTACGCGCAGCGCGGATCAAATGACAGCGTCAGAGACCGCGCCGCCTAACATTCCTGTCGGCGGCTGTGGCTCAGCTTTGGTCTGAAGTTGAGGACAACCGTCATGATCGCGAAACTTCTGAAAAGCGCTGGAGTCGTCTGCGTGGTGACGTTGTTCCTTGCCGATTCCGCTCTGCACGGTCAGGACCAGCAGGCTCCGGCGACGGACGGCACCGCGAAGGTCAGCTATTACCATCAGGTCCGGCCGATCCTTCAGGCCCACTGCACCGGTTGTCATCAGCCGGCCAAGCCGCGCGGCAAGTATGTGATGACGGCGTTTGACACGATGCTGGCGGGCGGCGAGTCGGGCGACCCGGCGATCGTGCTCGGTAAGCCGGACGAGAGAACCTGAACGAGTACTACGCGCGAGCACTCGACCTCGTCACGTCCGGCCGGGCCCTGAATGCGTTCGCCCTGGACCACGAGCCGGTCGCGGTGCGCGATCGATACGGCCGCAACACGTTCGGCCAGTCCTGCCTATTGGCCCGGCGTGGGTAGGCGCCGGAGATCATAGCTTTCGGCAGTGGGTCCGTTTGCAAAACTCACCCCCCCTGACCCCCCCTTGGAAAGGGGGCCAGGGGGGTCGCTGCCAAACGGACCCACTACGTAGCTGTAGCTTTCAATCGGGTTGCACGGAGATGCGATGGCTCTGCAGGTCTGGCCGGGCGCGCACGAGCCAAAAGGCAACCAGGGCCAGCATCGTCCCCCGCAACACCAGCCCGGCGGTCGCCGGCAAGTGCAGCGTCTCTACAATCAAAGGCGCGGCCCACCAGTAGTAGAGCCCAACGGACAACGCCGCCAGCAACGCGCAGCTGACCGGAGAGGTCAAGTTAAAGAGCCGTACCAGCACCGTCGTCGCGAGATAGCTTCCGCCAGACCAAAGCGCCATCCACAGATAGACCCCGGGTGCCTCGGTCCAAGGCACGTTGCTCAGCGTGTAATACCCGACGATGAAGCCTGGCATCGCAGCGGCAAAGATCCCGTAGCCGCGGCTCAGCCAGGCGTGCCGGCCTCCCGTTCGACCGATCGCTTGGGCAAACGACTTCGTCGCATCCAGGTCGAGACACCCTTTGGGAACGCAAAGCGTACAGCGATCGCAGTGCGGACTGGCCAGCGTCAACAAGGGATGCTGCCCGTAGAGCCGCTCCACCGGCAGAATCGGACAGACGGCATTGCAGAACCCGGCTCGGCGGTCGAAGCGGGCGCCAAGGATGACGGCGGCCAGGGCCACCAGCACAATGGTTGCCGCCAGTGCCGGGCCGTACTCGTTGAACAAGAGCCGCCGCGCAGGAACCAGCAATACCAACAGCACGATGCCCAGCGCATTGGCGCCCGCGAGGAGCCGGCCGGCAAGCTGCCGGCGTCCCAACAAACCGCTCGACCACCGGTTCAGCGTTGCCAGCGGACAGATACCGCGCCACAACAGTGGCGAGATCAAGAAGGATGCCGGCAATACCGGGATCAATACGGTCCACATCACCCGCAGTGCAGTCTCAGGCCGCAGCACCAGGGCGACCAGCAGTGCGACCGTCACGGCCAGGTTGGCCACTTGGGCAATTCTCCACCCCACCCGAACGGAGTGCCGCGGGGGCGAGGGGGGACTCCCCGATGGCCCAGCCGGCTGCTCATGCGTGTTTGCTGCGCTCGCTATGGCCTTGCTCCCGGACAACACCGAGTTCGACATGTTTTCCATGGCTCTACTCAAAGAATCGCCCGGACACCGCAGGTGCCTGGAAACCTGCCTCACATTCAGCTGCTTTGGCCCAAACGATCACACCTTGAGCAAGCTGACTGCCTCGTCGTACCCAGGTGCTCGCCGACCGTACTCGCTGGCGGTGACGCGCGCCAGCGCGACCACCTGGCGCCAGCGAAACGCGGCACGTGTCGAGGCGAACTCTTCGCTGACCGTTCGGTAATACTTCTCCGCGTGCAGTGCACCGTCCTCGCTAATGGCATAGCGGAGCAGCATGTCGAACACAGGTCGGGTCGAATGGCCCAGTTCGCCATAGCGGTGTACGATCGCGCCGGCGCGGGCCTGCAGATTGTTGCGGATCGAGTCATCCAGTTCGCGGAGCAGCGCGGCGGGCTCGGTCGTCTGGATGCGTTCCAGCTGCAGGGGCAGAGGCATCGGATTCCAGTTCAGGAAGTCGCCGCCACGGTTTACGCGGTCGAGCCCCACCTGGTAGGCACCGAGAATCAGGCAAGCGACGGTATTGCGCGGGTTGCTCACGCGCGCCATGTTGCGCCACGCGTTGGCTGAATCGCAGGCGTGGACGCCGATCGAGTCGCCGTGCACGCTGCCGATCGGTTTGCCCAGCTGCTCGTCGCGGGCAGTCCGCCCCTGGTCGCGCAAGATCAGTTGGTTCGCGGCCAGCGAGATGGCTTCGCCGATCGCGTCGGGGCCGAACCCCTCGGCCAGCGCCCCGGCCGCCGCCTCCGCCGCCTGCGCGGCCGTCGATTTGAAAATCGTCTGACTCATCTGATCAATCCATGCGTCCTCTGCCGCTCGACCGCCCAGCGCTTTGTCAACGAGATGGAACTGGTCCAGGAGCTTGGGTAAGAGCGCCCGCGGCTCATCCCACGTGGCACTGCGCGACCCGCTCTCCGCCTTCACGCAATAGCGAACCGACTGGCGCAGCAGCGTGTGGGCGTTTTCCTTGCCGATCAGACCCACCATGTCCCAGGCACGGTACGGCAGGACCACACGGTGCACTTCGGTGTTGTCCTGGACCGCGTAGAGCACGCTATTAAACGCATCCTCAGGCGAGTTCTTGGCGATGGCGGCGAACGTTCGCTCGGCCGCTCGGACATCCTTGGCCCGGACCTGGTCGCGTAACACTTCGCCGCCGACGCGACCGGCCGGTACCGACCCGGCCTCGACCCGGCGCAGCACCTCGGAACCGGAACCGCCGAATTCCTGGATGCGATTCGTGTTTCGATAGAGCACCTTGAAGATCGGCAGCGGTTGGCGCTCGGTCGGCAGCTCGCGAGCCATGAAATAGGCCGGCGACAGCGCCATCATCGTGTGGAAACCCACGTAGTCCTCACCCCCGAACGTCCGCGCATTGGCCAGAGCCGCCGCCTTGCTCAACTCCAAGAGGTCCGTTCCCTCGCGGAGTTGATCTACCAGCAACGGCAGGAGCTGACTCACGGGCGTCTCCTGCATCAGCGAGACCAGCGGCTCCAGCTTGCCGAACGTGAGCCGGTCGGAAGTCTCGTCGGCGAAACCCGGAGCTAGGCCCAGGTCCGTGGCCATACCGTAGCCCACTGTGGCAATCAACGTGCCTCGTCCCACGTCTGCCAAGAACTCACGACGGCTGCGAGGTGCCATGGTTTTTCTCCTTTTCGTCATCGCGGAAATCTTTCCTGGGAGCATTCGTTCCTGCAAACGCGATACCGCGGCATTACAAGGCCGGATCGCACGGCGGATTGTCGCAACGGTGGAAGGCCGCTCACGCGTGGCCGTGACCTATTCTGGCGCGCCGGAACGAAGGCCGTAGCGGTGGTGCAGCCGTCCTTGCAGAAGATGACGAGTGCAGGCGGGCGCGGCTTCGCAAGTTGCCCTGTGGTCGCGGGCGGGTAGTTGGTGGCTTCGATGAGGCGGGAAGGCGCGCCCTGCCGCACACCAGGCGCGCACCGCGCACCCGGACTGACCAAGCGGCGGCCGCCGGCGAATCCTGACAGGCCTTCGGAGAGAGCTTCTGGAGAACCGCCGGAGCAAACGCTCATTCCCACGCTCTGTGTGGGAACGCCTACACCGGCGGCTCCGCGTCCTCATTATTGATCGAGCGGTACGTCCGACCCTGTCGCGCGACAACCACGCAGTCGTGATGTTCCAAAGGCCCGGCATGCCGGCGCAAATCCCGTGCGCTCATGCGCCGCCTCGAAACGGTCCCGCCCACGGGCCCGGAGTCGGTCGCTTATCCGAGCGACCAGCCCGCGCGGTATTCGCCCCCCACGAAGCGCTCGGCGTCGCGCGCGTTCGGGATGCGCAGACCCTTCGTGTCCCATTCGATGCGCCGCCCGGCGCGGTACGCCACGTTCCCCAGGTGATTCGCCTCCGTGAGCAGGCCAGCGTACCCGAAGTGGCAGGTGGTCGGGTCGCCCGTCTTGCACGCATGGATCCACTCGGCGTGGTGCCCGATCGATGCGGGGATGGTTCGGGCCGGCGGCTGGAACCCTTCGAACTCGCGCTCGGGGAGCAATACGTGCTTGGCGTAATCGGCCAGCAACATCCCCTTCGATCCCACGAAGAGTACGCCGTTGCCCCACGGCGGGATCTTGCCCTGCTTCCAGAGCTCGGGCTTCATGGTTCCCTGATACCACGTGAGCTGGAGCGCCGGCCGGTCGCCGCGCGCCGCATAGCCGTACGTGGCGCTCATGGACGCCGGCGCGATCTCGGGGTGCGGCGGCGGGCCGCTCGCCTCGACCCACTGCGGCGCATCGAGCTCGAGCGCCCAGAAGGCGAGGTCGTTCCAGTGGCTGCCCAGGTCGGACATGGTGCCGTTTCCAAAATCCCACCAGCGGTACCACTTGGGTCCGGGCACGTACACGTCGTGGAACGGCCGATACGCCGCCGGCCCCAGCCAGAGGTCCCAGTCCAGGCCGTGCGGCACGGTCCCTTCGCTCTCCGGGCGTTCGACCGTCCAGGCGATGTCCTGATTGCGTTTGGCGTCTTCTTCGCTCTGCCATCCCCAGGCGCGTGAGACCCAGACGTGCGCCTCGTGCACGGGGCCGATGGCGCCGCTCTGCACCAGCTCCACCACGCGGCGATAGTTGTCGCTCGCGTGAATCTGCGTGCCCATCTGCGTCGCCACGCCGGCGTCTTGGGCGGCCCGGGTGATGCGGCGCGCCTCGCGGACGTTCTGCGTGAGCGGTTTCTCACAGTACACGTGCTTCTTGCGCTCGAGTGCCGGCAGCGTCGCGAACGCGTGGGTATGCTCGGTGGTGCTCACGACCACGGCGTCGAAGTCGCTGTCCTTGAGCGCGTCGTACAGCCTGCGGAAATCGGTAAACTTGCGCGCATGGGGCGCCTTCTCCGCGGCCTTGTCGAGGTTGTTCTCGTTGACGTCGCAGAGCGCGACGATCGTCTCGCCGAGCATCTCTTTCATGTTCGCCGCGCCGCGGCCGCCGCAGCCGATGACGGCGACGCGCAGCTTCTCGCTGGGCGACCTGGCACTGAGGAGAGCGGGGACTCCGAGCACCGCGACGCCGGCCGATGCGGCGGTCTGGACGAACCGGCGCCGCGTGATGCCGGATGCCCGGAAACGAGCGGTATGCTTCGCTTTCTGCGCTGACGGCGTTGGCATGGGTTCACTCCTGGGTTGAATGTGCCGCGGATTCCTGATGGTTCTTGAAGGCAGACGAACGCTGACAATGCTACTTCGCCCCCTGTTCGAGATCATACACGAAGATGCCGTGTCCCACGCCGGCGGCCTCGCG
>JBGPMX010000227.1:0-7509 GCA_041487215.1 Planctomycetia bacterium
CCCCTTGTCCCCCCCTTGGCAAGGGGGGGAAGGGGGGGTATCAGCTGCCCGGGCAGGTGAGACGGTGCTCTGCGCTGGAAGGCGCTTGGCTGCGTGAGAGTGCCCGCACCTCGTCCCTCTCCCACGGATCCAGGAGCGGAAGAGGGGGCCGGAAGACGCGCGCGGAGCTCGCCATCCCTCTTCATGGGCCGGTGCTGGGACTCTGGACCTTCTTCCGGCCCTCCGCCCTCTGCCCTCTGCCCTCTTGTCTGGCTCTCGACCCTAGACCCTCGACTCTAGACTCCACTGCCTCACCGACCGCTCAGTTCCTCGGCCTCGGCCTGGAACCGCTGGAGCTCCTCGTCCTGGGGGTGGTTCGTTCGCCGCCAGTTCACGGCGCGCTCGAACCACTCGCGCGCAACCTCGCTGTTGCCGAGCCGCTGGTGCGCCATGGCGAGGAAGAACCCGTTGAATGCCGTGTAGCGCCCTGGTTCGACCTCTTCCGCCTTCTCGAGCGTTCGGATGCTCTCCTGCCATTTGCCGGCGCGGTACAGGGCGACGCCCAGGGTATTCCAGTTGGCCGCGCGCAGCGGCCCGCGTTCGACCGCGCGGCGCGCGTACTCGAGCGCCCGCTCCGTATTCCGTAGCGCCGGGTCCGGGCAGGTCACGAGCAGCCAGGCGATGTTGTTGTGACCAGTGGTATCCTCCGGGTCCGCGTCGATGGCGCGCTGGAACGCGGCGAGCGCGTCGGTCCAGTGACCGGGCCGGCCGAGTGCGTTGCCTTCCGTGATGGCCAGCCGCGCCGTCTCGGCACGGCGCCGCCTGGCGACGCTCTCGGCCAGCTCGCCGGGATCGACCCGCAGGTGCACAACGGTCCCAGCGGGCGCGGGGCGGGGCAGCGGCGGCTCGTCCCAATCGAGCCCGAGCTCATCTAACCCGTCGCGAATCGACCCCAGATCCCAGAGGTGGATGGTTCGCGCGTACGGCGCGAGCACCACGAGCCGCGCGCCGTCGGGCGTGAAGCTGATCCAGGTCCCCTGGTCGCCGTACGGGTCCTCGAGCCGCGCAACCGGCCGGCGGCCCGCACGATCCCACAGCTCGACGACGCCCGGCGCCAGCTCCATGGTCATGAGACGCTCGTCCGGCGAGAACGCAACCGAGCTGGCGTAGGTCTGCGCAACCCGCGGGATCTCGGCCGACACGGACCACGTACCGACGTCCCAGAGACGGTAAGCCTCGTGCCGCGCCGTGATCAGCTGCTTGCTGTCCGGGGTGAAGTAGGCATCCGTCTGCTGGCCCACCTCGAACTCACGCTGGAGTTCTCCCGTGTCCACGCGCCAGAGGCGCATCGAGGGGGAGTGCCAGCCGAACGTCGCGAGCCACTGGCCGTCGCGGCTCAGCGCGCACTGCCCCGCCTTCGGGTGCGGACCCACGCTGCGCTGTAGCGCACCCGAAGCGAGATCAACCACCACGGTCATGCCCGTGGACTCGCTGGCCACCGCCACACGGCCGCCCGCGTCCACGTCGGAGGTCGTGTTCGGCGGGTAGGGGAGCGGGATCGGGCGGGGGGGACCGATACGGATCTCGCCGGCGTTGTCTGCGTCCGGCTCGAGCGGCCAGACATAGCCGCCGGCGACGCCGCAGGTCATGAGCTCTCGATCGCCCGAGATGAACAGGGTCGAGACGGTCGATTCGATGGGCAGGACGCCGATCTCGCGGCCGGACGATAGATCCCACACGTGCGCCCCGTCAGCCATGCCGACGGCAAGAAGCCGGCCGTCCTGGGTGATCGAGCACTTTGAGGAGCGCGCAACCCGCCCCTGCCCGGCTCCGAGATCACTGACCAGCGCGCGATACTCGCGGCTAGTGACGATGTCAATGGGGCTGACTCCCGCACTGTCGTACACGTATCCGAAGCGCCTGCCGTCCCGGCTGAACTTGGGGATGATGGCACCGGCCCACGTCACCACCTGACGTCCCGTCGACACCTCCCAGAGCCGCGACGACCCGTCCCAGGAGGACGTGGCGACGAGGTCGCCGGCCGGTTGGAACGTAATCGAGGAGATGTTCTGTCCGTGCCCCTCGAGCCGAGCCCGCAGCAATCGCGACGGCGCATCCCAGATCTCGGCGCGGCCGTTCGAGCCGAGGCCGAGGCCGAGCCGGCGGCCGTCGGGATGCCAAGCGATGGCCATCACCGGCTCGTCGAAAGCCGGCAGCTCCCACTCGACGCGCGAGTCTTCCACATCCCAGACCTGCACCGGGACGTGCGGCTGGGCGAAGCCCA
Organism: Planctomycetia bacterium; assembly: GCA_041487215.1. Classification (GTDB taxonomy): domain Bacteria; phylum Planctomycetota; class Planctomycetia; order JALXBF01; family JBGPMX01; genus JBGPMX01. Next base: position 2,264 of record JBGPMX010000227.1, read on the forward strand.
GCGCGAGCGAGCGACCATCCGTGTGGAACGCAAGCGCCGAGGGCACGCCGGGGACCGTGACGGTGGTGAGTTCGTCGCCGCTCGGCAGGTCGTACACCGTGACCAGGTTCCCGGGCCGGGTCATGGCAATGCGCCGGCTGTCGCCGCTGAAGGCCATCTGCACCACGTCGCGGAGTCCGCCGGGAAAGACCACCCGCTCCGTATCCACCTCCCAGGCCTGTGCTCGGGCGTCGTCGCCCGTGTGGGCCACGAGCACGCGGCCGTCCGGGCTGAGCAGCGGGATGTCGCTGCCCGGCCCCAGCCCCGGCAACCGGTGCAACTCCGCGCCGTCCCAGGCGCGCCGGATCACCATCGCCCCATCCTGCTCCACGGTGGCGTAGCGTTCGTACGCGTCGTCGAAAGAGACCCCCCCTACGCCGATCGGCCCGACACGGGTTCCGCTGCGCAGATCGACCAGCGCCATGGACGCGATCGCCTCGTTACGCAGCTCGGCGCGCAGTTCGGCGCCCGGCGCCTCGCGCATCGCCATGGCCAGCTCGGCCAGGCAGAGCAGCCGCCGCCCTGGCTGGCCGGTGCGGCGATAGGCCGCGGCCTGCGCCAGCCGCGATCGGATCTTCACCTCGCGCTCGGCGCTCACGGCGCGTGCAAGCAGCTCGCGGGCCTCGACCTCGGCCTGCTCGGCGCGCTCGCGGTTCGCCATCTCGAGGTCGCGCTCGCGGCGCAACAGGTTGTTGACCGCCAGAGCGATCGCCACCACGAGGAGCAGAGCCGCCACCGAGGCGCTCAGACCGGCCACCACCTTGTTACGCCGGCAGAGCCGCCAGAGCCGTTCCAGCCGCCCGGCGCGTCGCGCCCGGATCGGCCGGTCCTCCAGGAACTGGCGGAGGTCACTGGCCAGCTCGGCGGCCGTCTGGTAGCGGTCGCCGGGATCCTTCACGACCGATTTGAGCACGATCGTCTCGAGGTCAAGCGGGATCGTAGGATCAAAAGTGCGCGGCCGCGTCGGCTCCTCCTGCGCGATCCGGCCGATCAGTTTGCCGCGGTCCGAATCGTCGAACGGTGTGCGCAGCGTAAGCAGCTCGTACAGCGTCCCGCCCAGTCCGTAGATGTCGCTGCGCTGATCCGACTGCCCGCGCAGCCGCTCGGGCGCCAGGTAGCGCAGCGTGCCCACGATGTCGCCGGTGTGCGTCAGGTCGTCGCTGTCGCTCAGCTTGGCCAGCCCGAAATCGGTGACCCAGACCGTACCGTGCGTGTCGAGCAGCAGGTTCGACGGCTTGATATCGCGGTGCAGGATTCCCTGGACATGGGCGTATGCGAGCGCGTCGGCCACCTGCACGCCAATGCGCGCCACGCTGTGCCAGAACGGTCGGCCGGTGTCCGACAGGCTGGTATCAAGCGGGACGCCTGGGCGGTGCACGGCCGAAGCGGATCCGTCCGCGTGCCGCACGCGCCAGGATGAACTACTGCCGGGTACCGGAGTGGGGAACGCGGCGTCGCCGTGCGACCCGGCCGCGTCCGGGCCGAAACCGCCGCTCAGCATGGCGCCGGCCACGTCGGCCGCCGAGAGATCTGCCGAGCGGTGCCCGGCGGACGCGAGGGATGCGGCGGACTCCGGGCCGGCCGCCGCGGTCCGGCCGCGCAGCCGCCTGAGCTCGATCAGGACGTCGTCGAGCCCCACCCCCTGGATGAACTGCATGGCGTAGTAGTGTAAGCCCTCGTGCTCGCCGACATGGAACACGGGGACGATGTTCGTGTGGTGCAGCCGCGCCGCCGCGCGCGCCTCGCGCTGGAACCGGTAGAGCCGCACGGGGTCGAGCAGCGCATGCGCGGGCAGAACCTTGAGCGCCACGTGCCGGCCCAGCGACTCCTGCTCCGCTTCGTAGACGATTCCCATGCCGCCCCGGCCTACCTCGCGCAGCACGCGGTAATCCCCCAGCCGCTCGAGCTTGGGGCCGTCGGGCTCCCCGGCGAGCCCGCGCGCGGCATCGGCCGGGCCGGGGCGCACGTTCTCCATCACGACCAGGGCGGGGAAGAGGTCGCGGATGTCGCCGGCCAGCTCCGGATAGCGCTCGGCGTACTCGGTCAGCGACGGCCGCTCGCCGCGCCGGTACCGCGCGACGAACTCCTCGGCCAGCGCATCGATCGGGTTGCCGTCCTCGCTGATGTCGTTCATGGCCTGCGGATCGGTGGTTTCGCGGTTCGGTGGCTCTCTGGTTTCGCTTCTCTGCTGCTCTGCTCTGCTCTGCTCTGCGTTCTCTGTGGTTGGCTGCTCTGCCGTTCTGCCGTTCTGGGGCTCTACCGCTCTGCGTCCTGGTCCTCAGTTCTCCCACAAACCGGGCACGCCGGCCAGAATTTCCTTGAGCCGCTTGAGGGCACGCACGTAGCGATTGCTCGCGGCGGTCTTCTTGATCCCGAGCACGCGGGCGGTTTCCTCGTTCGTGAGCATTTCGAAGTGACGCAGCGCCAGGACCTCGCGATCCATCGGGTCCATGCTGTTGAGCGCCTCCTGGACGCGGATCTGAGTCTCGGCCCGGATGGCCGCGCGGCTGGCCGAGGTGAGGCGGCCGAGCAGCTGGGCGGCGAGCGAAACGGACGACGCCTGCGGCAGCGCGCCGCGGTAGAGCGACACCTCATGGCCGGCGTCGCGCATCTTGGCGCCCAGATGGCGGCGGTGTAGAGCGATGAGTTTCTGGCCGGTCAAGAAGCGCAGCCAGATGAAAAGCGGTGTAGCGCGGTCGGCTGCGTACTCGGGGAACCGCCTGGCGCAATCGATGTACGCTTCCTGCAGCACGTCGGACGGGTCGAGCCGTCCCTGCAGGCGTCGGTCGAGGCGCAGGTGCACCATCTGGCGCAGCCGGTCGCGGTGCCGCGCAAAAAGCTCGGCAAACGCGTCGGCGTCGCCGGCCGCCGCACGTGCCATCAGCGCGTCGGCATCATGAGCAGGCGTGGTGCTACTCCCCATGGTCCCTGATAAGAGAACCGCGAACGGGCCGCGTTTGTCCACTAACCGCCGGGCGGGCCCTTGGCAAGTCCGGTTTTTTCTTGACAGCACGGCCGACTATATGTACATAGGTACACTTATGAGGGGGGCAGGGGTTGATGTTGAAACCTTTTTTCAAGGAGAGCGGTCATGGTGAAGGCTTCTGTCGAGCGAGCGAATGGCGAGCGCGGGAGCAGCAAGTCGGCGGCGCCAGCCGAGCGGGAGTACAACGGGCATCCGGTTCTGACCCTGAACCCGGACTCCCGGTTCCCGTTCACGTTTGGTCCGGCGAAGGCGGAGATGATCCTCGAGCACCTCGAGACGATTCGCGCGTTTGCGGCGAAGCACGCGGCCCGGCCCGGCGCGGAGTGATTCCCGGAACGCGGTGCAGCGCGCGGTGCGTGGGGGGCGTCACCTGGGTCATGGATAGCAAGGGAGGACCAAGGATCTTTGCCCGCGAACGCCGGAACTGGTGATACAATGTAAGTACCGCTGGTGGCCGCGGGAGAGATCCATGATCAAGAAGCTGACCAGGCACGGGAACAGTTGGGCACTGGTGATTGATAAGCCGGTGCTGGAATTGCTGAAGATCGACCCGGAGCGGCCGCTCGAGATCTCTACCGACGGCCAGATGCTGATCGTCGCGCCGGCCCGAGGCCCGCGGCGCAAGGCCGGGTTTGAGGCAGCGCTGAGGGACACGAACCGTCGCTTTGGCCGGGCGCTCAAGCGGCTGGCGGAATGATCGTGCAGCCGATCTTCCTGACCCTTCACGAGATCCTGGAGATCTCGCGCGACCAACTTACGCGCTATGGCGGCACGGGAGGCATTCGCGATCTGGGCCTGTTGCAGTCGGCCGTTGCGCAACCACGCGTTACGTTTGGAGGCCGGTTCCTGCACGGCGATCGGTTCGAGATGGCCGCCGCGTATCTCTTTCACATCGTCCAGAATCACGCGTTTGTTGACGGCAACAAACGCGTGGGAGCCGTCGCCAGCATTGTATTTCTGCGGCTCAACGGCCAAGACATCGTTGCCACGAATGCGGAATTGGAGGCTCTTGTGCTGGCAGTTGCGCAAGGCAAGGCAGATAAGGTGGCCATCCGAACGTTCTTCCGGAGCCATGCCCGGTAAGCCGGTCGCATGCGGATCGCCTTGCTCGATCGCACGCAAGCCCGCGTGACTTGGTCCATCGACTGGGCCCGCCTGGACTCGAACCAGGAACCAAGGGATTATGAGTCCCCTGCTCTGCCGATTGAGCTACGGGCCCGAGTTTCAAATGGGCTGCGCTTACGACACCGCGGCAATGAGCAGAGTCCGGTCATCGGACGAGGTGGTGCCGCCGGTGAACCGCTGGAGGGCGTCGAGCACCCCCTGCACCAGCTCGGATGCCGGGCAGGTCGGACACGCGGCGAACACCTCGTCCAGCCGCTCCACGCCGAACAGCTCGCCCTGGGCATTGTGCGCCTCCGTGATCCCGTCCGTATAGAAGACCAACCGATCGCCCGGACGGAGCTGCACCGTCTCTTCCCGGTACAGAGGTTCGACATCCAGACCATCTCCGGCAGGTCCTCGAGGCTGAACGCGCCCGGTTCCTCCCGCACCAAGACGAGCATGTTCAGCGCGACCCCGTGGTCGTAGTTGGGGATGGCCATGAACGACCGCTGACCCGTCAGAAACGGGGCCGCCGGATCGTCGTGCGGCACCTCGAAATCGTCGAGGACACGTGGTTCGTCGGCGTACAGCAGCTCCCCGAGCAGCCGCCCCTCGAGCGCAGGCAGGCGGTGTTTCTCATCGCTTGCCTTACCAGGGTGCGCAGGGCCATTCTCTTCGGGTGGCCTAAGAATGCAAGCGGCACCGTGCGGTTCCCGTAGCGCACCGGCCCTTGGCGAAGCGGACTGCTTGGTGCTCACGAAAACCGCCCCGCCAGGAGGACCGGGCGAGCTGCCCGCTCCAGAGAGAGCACCAGAGAGAGCAGACACTCAACGGTTGGCGTGTGCGGGGAGCGGGGTGCGGTAGTCCTGCGGGCGGAGCAATGTCTAGCGAGAGATGAGAGAGCCGAAGCGAGAGATGAGAGAGCCGAGAGGGGCTCTCCGGACAGCCAGGGCCCCCTCGGGCGCCCGAGACGGGCAGAGTCGTGCGACAAGGGTGCTCGATAGCGCCCGGTGACTTGCGCGGGAAGTGAGTCGCTGGTGCGCTATGGGCCGCCGCTCATGGGAAGGCTTCGGCGGCAGCGCGGGTCCCTGCCAGCCAGCGCCGCCCGATACGGCGC
>JBGPMX010000228.1:0-7484 GCA_041487215.1 Planctomycetia bacterium
GGGGAGCCGAAACGACGTCCGGTACGATTCGCCTGACTCCCAGCAGCTCATCCCCGCCGAGTTCAAGTTAAGGCTGCACGTCGATGACGAAACTCTGGGTCGAACTGCCAACCGTTTCCGTGCCTGAGGAGACGATTTTTTCAACGCCCCACTTCAGCGCCTCACCGTCGAGACGGCGCAGGTCCCGTTCGAGCGTCACGGCAACAACCACTGCCGATTTCCCCACGGTATCGGGGGTTCCCGAAATCCGTCCGGTATCCTTGTCGATCATGAGCCACGCAGGCCCGCGCTCGATGCTGAATCGAGGCTTCTCGACGTCCCAGAAACTCGTGGTCTCTTTGCCTGCGACGATCCGCATCCTCAAATCGCCCAGCGAGCGAATGGCGGAGACCGCATAACGGAATTCTTCCCCTTTCGTGGCCCTGGCCGGCGGCTTGCTGAAAATGAGTGGCCGGGGTGCAGCGGCGTAGTCGGATGGACCGCTTCGTTTGCCCGCCGCATCCAGCGCAACCACACGGTAGAAAGCCTTGTTCGCCCTTTCGAGCGCCACTTCGGCGCCCACGACCGGCAGTTCGGTGGTGCGGACTTCTGCGAGGAAGTTGGCCGGGAACTCCACAGGCAGCTCTTGGGAGATCCCCGTAGAAACCTTGTACGGCGTATCGCTGACCGAAAAGCCCTTCTCGTCGCTGGCATAGACACGGTAAGCCACCGGCTTTCGCCCCTGTGGATTCGGCGACCAGCGGAGGATTCCCAGCGTCTGGTCGAATTGCAACGCCACATCCAGCGGCACCGCGGGCCCGCGCGGCGTGAAACTCCAGGTCTTGCTCCAGGGTCCCCAGACTCCCCGACTGTCCTGAGCACGAACGTGCCAGAAATACTGCCGGTCGGGATTCAACTGACCGGGAGCGGCCAATGTGAAGCGGGGCTGCCCGGCATCGGCCGTCCGCCCGATGAGTTTCGCGAAACTCATGGAAAGCGGGTACCGCATGTCACTCTGCGACGAGAGTTCGAAGTGATAGTCGGCAATCGCGTCGCCGTCACGGTCGGCGGAAGGCTTCCACTGAAATACGATGTCGGTCCCATCGGTTTCGCCCCCGTCCGTGGGGAAGACAGCTTGCGGAGGCGCCGCGGGCGGGCGGGAGGCGGAGCGCTCAACCCACTCGTGCGTGATTCGCACCCTGCCTTCTGCGGACGACTGATCGGTGTAAACGAACTGGTTCCTGCCGATCTCCATGCCGGGAAGGGTGAGCGGAGCCATCTGGAGATCGTTGATGATGGCTAGCCGCCGCAGACGGGCTTCACCGGAAAGCTGGCACCTCAGGTGATAAACGTAACGAGCGCTTCCCTGCGGCGGGAACTTGTTGTCCAGATCGCTGTCGGTTTCCTCCCATGATTTGCCGTCCCACGAGATGGCAAACTTCGCCCCGTTCCCCTCGACCTCAAGTTTGCCTCCGACGAAGACGTAGGGGCTGCGCATCGTCCAGGTGATGGTTCCAGTCTTGCCTTCCTCTGCAGAAAGACCGTCGTCTCCGGCCTTGATTCCGGTCACGGTGGCGGCTCCTTGGCGCCACGCCGTCTTGGTGAAGTCGGGCCGGTATTCCCACAGCCCGTTCGATATGCGATCGGGAAACTGGGGCTGCCGAACACCGTGATACTTGAGCGGATCCACGTGCCCCCAGCGCCAGATGAGCGCTTCGCCCGGTCGCAGCGTCATGTTCATGGCCGTGGCGCCGTCCGCATTGCGGTCGCCGCCCACTTCCCCCTCGAAGACATAGATGGACGCCTCCCACTCATCTCCGGCGCGCCGATCGGCTTCGAGAATCCCCTGGGTATGGGTGCGCTTCACGAGATCGTGGTCCCGCACCAGGTCCTGCTCGCCGGCAATCGTCTCGTTGTCGCGCAACAGATAAATCGAGTGCATGTCGCCGTCGAGGAGGTGCCAGCCGCCGTCAAAAAACACCTGCGAGACGCAATGCCCCACGACGCGGGCCGGTGCGACTTTGAGACCCGCCAGCTTCCACTGGCCTGCCAGGCAGATCGAGTCGTTGCCGCAGGTGTTGTGCCCGTAGACGTTGAAGACCTTGACGGGGCTCGAGAGTTCGCTGTTGTCGCCCTCGAAGTGAAAGCGATACTGGATTTCCTGCCACCAGAGGGCCATGGCCTTTTCCTTGTCGGTCATCCCCGGTTTAACAACGCGGGCCACGATCTCTTGGAGGCTGCGGAAATCGTTGCGACCGTTGGAAAGCCAGGGATTGACCAGGTCGGGCGTCCCCACGTTTTCGATGCGGACGGAACGGTTTGATTCCCAGGTCTGCTGGAAGGGCTGCCAGACTCCTTGCGGAGAACGGCAGTTCTGTCCGTCCATCGTGCCCCCCTGCCCCACGACGTACGCTGCCTGACGGGCGGCGATTTCTCGAACGTCGCGCATCGGCACGTCGGAGGCATGACGGTTGGCGCCCCACGGAGCCAGCGGATTATCGTGGGCCGTCATCGGCAACAGCACGAGCATCAGCCACATCGTCTGCACATGGCACCTCATGCAAAGGATCAATAGACCCGGTTGACTGTCTCGTTGCGGGTCGTCTTGTTGCGCTTCAAACAGCCGATTGTAACCTTCGGGGAGGTCGATGACACGGGGTCGACGGTCGCGGGCAAACGAGCGGCGGTGGGCTGACGTCTCGGCAAGTTCCTGTCGCAAGCTGACCGGTGGGCCATTAGAATCCCCGGCTAAAGTTGGGGCGAGTGCCACGCGTGCGCGGGTTTCGATTTGCAGGAGCGTTCCCATCACCGGACCGGAACAAGGAGACTGCGCACGCCCGGGCGAGCTCGGGTCGGAACGGCAGCTGGTGGAGCGGTACACGCGGGGCCTGCTCGAGCTCGCCCGACGCGAGTTGCCCGATCGACTGCGGCGCCGGGTTGACCCCGAGGACGTGATCCAGTCGGTGTATCGCAGCTTCTTCCAACGCCTCGGCGAGGGCCGCTTCTCGTTTGAGGATTCGCACGACGTCTGGCGGCTCCTGGCGACGATGACCCTCCACAAGACCCGCAACGCCGTCCGCTTCCATCAGAGAGAGCGTCGGGATGTCCGGCGGGAGGTGCCGCTGGCGGCCGGGAAGGAGTCCGACGGTCCGGCGCGGGTACCGGAGATTGCGGCCCCGGGGCCCGAGAGCGTCGAGGTGCTCTACGAGTGCCTCGAGCAGATGCTCTCGGGCCTGGCCGAGGACCACCGTACCATGGTGCTGCTGCGGCTCGAAGGGCGCTCAATCGCCGAGATCGCCGAGTGCGTGAAACGCTCGCGCCGCACGGTTCTGCGGGTGCTCGCCCACCTGCACGAGCAGGCCGCCTCGCTCCCCCCGCCGGAGTGAAGCCGGTTTTTCGTGTCACCTGGCGGCCTCTCACGGCGATGAACCGGTAGGGGAAGGGCCGCGCCCGCCCCGTGCCGTGTGCCCTGTTCGGTCCGGAGGGTTTCTCCTATGCCCCCGTCCCAGTCCGACCGGTCGTCGTCCGAGCAGCAGTGGTGCCTGGTCGATGACGCCGTGCGCCAGCTGGAAGAAGCCTGGCAGGCGGGGCCAGCCCCGCCCCTCGAGCGCTTCCTGCCTTCCCGCGCCGAGGCACAGCGGCGCCGGGTGCTCGTCGAGCTGATCGGCGTAGACCAGGAGTACCGCTGGCAGCACGGGGACGAGCGACGCGTCGAGTCGTACCTGGCCGACTGGCCCGAGCTAGCGACAAGCCCCGAGACCGTCGTCGAGCTCGTCCGAGCGGAATGCCTGACCCGTGCGTTCCTTCGCAAGGCGCCTGACCCGGAGGAGATCCGCACCCGATTTCCCGAGCTCTCCGGAGGGGTCGACCTTGCGGGCATCCGCACGACGGCCGACCGCGAGAGCGTGTGCCGGGAGCCCGGCAGCCTCGCGCCCAGCGGGCCGCGCGCGGCACTCGCGCCCGGGGCACGCCTGGCACGCTATGAGATACGCGAGCGGATCGGGCGAGGCGGCATGGGTACCGTGTACCGCGCGTATGATACGAGCCTGTTGCGCGAGGTGGCACTCAAGGTGCCGCATTTCGATCCCGGCGTGGACCCCAGGCTCCGCGAGAGATTCCTGCGCGAGGCACGTTCGGCGGCAGCGCTACGGCATCCTCACGTCTGCCCGGTGTACGACGCGGGCGAGACCGACGGGTTCTGCTACATCGCCATGGCCTTCATCGAAGGGCCGTCGTTGGCCACGCGGCTCCGCGAGCAGATCTTCGCTCCGCGCGAGGCCGTCGAGCTCGTGCACAAGGTAGCCGGCGCGCTCGACGCCGTGCACCGCGCCGGCGTACTGCACCGCGACATCAAGGCCTCTAACGTGCTGCTCGACCGCAACGGTGAGCCCATGCTCACCGACTTCGGCCTGGCCCGCCCGCTCCACCCGGGCGGCGACATCAGCCTCGACGGCTCATTCCTCGGAACACCCGCGTATATGTCCCCCGAGCAGGTTGCCGGGGACCCGAGCCGGATCGACGCGCGCAGCGACGTCTACGGACTGGGCATGCTGCTCTACGAGCTGCTCTGTGGCTCGCTGCCGTTCCACGGCAATATGGCCGATGTACTCCACCAGGTCTCGCACGCCACACCCCGTCCGCCGTCGAGTGTCCGGCCCGAGATCGACTCCGCCATCGAGCGGATCTGCATGCGGGCGTTGGCCAAGCGGCCTGAGGACCGATTCGAGTCCGCCGCAGCCATGGCCAACGCACTGGCCGCCTACCTGCGTACTACCCAGCCAGTCCCGCCCGTGCTCATGCGGTCGCGCGTCGCGCTCGTCGGCGCGCTGGCCGCCGCCGCCGTAGCGGTAGCCGCCATGACGATCCGCTGGGAGACCGGCGAGGGGACCGTCGTCGTCGAGGTCAACCAGCCCGACGTGACGGCGACCATCGACGGCGAGCGGCTCCAGATCACCTCGCCGCGTGACCGGATCGAGGTCCGGTTACGCGCCGGCAAGCACGAGCTCGAGGTCACCCGGGAGGGCTTCACCGCGTACACCCGCGAGTTCACGGTGCGCCGTGGCGGGACCGAGGAGTTGCGCGCCGTCCTGCAGCCGAACAGGTCCGAACCGACCACGCGAAGCATCGACGTTCCGGCGGACCACGCCTGGGTGGCTACCGGCGTCATGGTGGCACCGGGCACGGTGCTGCAGATCGAAGCGAGCGGCCGGATTGATGCGAGCGGACCGCTGGACGACCGCGAGTACTACCACGATGTGCCGCCGCAGGGGCGGGAGCTGCGGCAAGAGCACCTGCCCTTTCCCAGCCTGCCGGGGCTGGCGCTAATCGGCAAGATCGGCAACGGGGTTGCGTTCTACGTGGGCCGCAGGATCGAGCTGAGGCTCGCGCCGGCCGATGGCGCCGGCGAGCTCCACCTGGGGGTCAACGACGACATCGTGGAAGACAACTCGGGAAGTTGGACAGCCCGTATCACAACGGAACCGCATGCGGACGTCGCCACCCGTGGCGTCCGGCAACCGCAGGGTGTAAGTCCGCCCCGCGTAGGCCCCTGATCACATGCAGATCTTCTTCATGAAAGGCAGGCCCCCTATGATGTCTCATCGGTCGATCGTCCGTGTCCTGCTCTCGGCCGTCGTCTGCGCCGGCATCGCCCGCACGGCCGCCGCCGACGGCAAGATGTCTTCCCCGCGTCCGCGCTCGAGCAGCGGGTCGTCCTCGACCCCCAAGACGCACTCGATGCCGCCCGGCTCCTCGTCGGGCCTCTTCCAGCCGAGCGCGCCTACGGGTCATGGCCAGCTGCCGCCGGTGATCATCCAGCGTCAGACGCCGCCGGTCTATTACCCGCAGGGCCCGACCTACGTGCCGCAGGGGAATTACGTGCCGCCCGGTTCGGTGGTGCCACCCACAAACGCCCTGCCGCCGGCGAACGAACTACCCACCGACGTGTTGCCGCCGGTGACCAACCAGATACCGGACCCCGTGCCGCCGACGAACCAGCTCCCCGGCGGGTTACCGGCCGCAGACCCCGCGACCGCAGCACAGCTCTGCGATCAGCTCGGGGAAACCGTCGCCCGCGACGGGCAGGACCTCGCGCAGGACCCGGTCGGAAAACTCGGCGACCCCGAGCTCGATAAGGCGTACGAGAATCTCCTAAGCACGTACCTGGGCGGCGCGCCGGGTAACCCGCGTGGACCGGCGGTGGCAGCGAGCGTTGCGGACTTCAAGAATCTAATCGATCAGAAGGTAGCCGCCGGCGTGGTGACGCCCGAGCAGCGCGACAGCCTGGCGGGCAAGCTGGACCGGGTCGCCAAGAGCGTGGCGGCCCAGGATGCGGCGTGTGCTGCGGCACCCGGCGGCTCGGGCGGCGGCGACCCTGCGCCCACGCCGATGCCACCCGCCGGCGGGACGGGAACGCCTCCCCCCGCACCGCCGGCGCCGGATGACCCGCCGACCATCATCATCGACATCGCCATCGACGCGGGGCCGATCATTGAGATCTTTGACCCGGGGATCGATGACGGCGTCACGCTGGCGCTCAACCCGGGTGTCGTGATCATCGGCACGGGCGGTGACGGGGAGCTGACGGTGCAGTCGGGCACGCCGAGCGACATCGGGGTGCCGGTGATGGACGGGACGCCGGTGCCGGCCAGCCAGGCCGCCGCGGCGGGATGTGGTGTCACGCTCAAGAATCCGAAGTCGTCGCGGGGCAAGATCAATTACACGCTCGATGGCGAGTCCTTCGCCATGGAGCCCGGCTACGCGCAACAACTGCCCGGTGGCCGCCCGTACCTCGTCGAGTTCGACAAGGGGGGCAGCTTCGGGCGGACCCGGTACACGCTCGAACAGGGCCTGTACGAGTTCTCGGTCGGGACGCAGGGCTGGGACCTCTTCAGCAAAGTGTACAAGGCCACGCTCGACAACAGCGGTAACACGCGGGACTTTCACTATGTCCGCGCGGGCCAGGCGGCAACGGTGGCCGCGCGCCAGAAGCAGACGCTCACCGACACCTGTCCGATCGTCATCGTGTTTGACCAGGCGAACGGCGGCGAGCCCGCTCGGCGCGAGCTGAAGGACGGCGTGTACCGCGTGGCGGTCGACCCGCGGCAGCGCCGGCTCGACCTGTTCCGCGGTGATGAGCAGGCTCTTGTCTCGACCGCGCCGCGGCCGGCCGCGACGGCGGAGGTTGCGCCCCCGTCTCCGCAAGCTCGGTAGCCGGGCCGTCGGTGGCGCACCGCGTGGCCGTCACGCGGTGCGCAGGGCGGCGCGCCGACGCGCACCCGCCCGCAACGGCGCCGACGATCGAGTACGGCCGGCCCGGTCGCTCGCCGGCACTCCGGCATTCATGGCACCCGAGCAGATCGATCCGGGGTTCGGCTCGATTGGTCCTCGGACCGACGTGTCCGGCCTCGGGGCGGGTCCTGTTCAATCTGCTCACTGGCCGTCTCCCGTACAGGGGGTCTCGCATCGCTGACATCCTGGCCGAGGTGCTTCGGGCTACTGTGGAC
>JBGPMX010000229.1:0-7398 GCA_041487215.1 Planctomycetia bacterium
CAATGGCGAGCGCGGGCAGGAGCACCAGGAAGTCGGGGCGGAGCGAGAGCAAGAACGCGAGTGCGGCGGCCGAGCCGACGGAATCACCGAGCAGCGTGCGGGTCACGAGCCACGCGAGCGCCAGGGCCGCGAGCGGCTGCACGTAGAGCGTGCCCGAGTAGGGGAAGGCGAGCGTGCCCAGCGCCCCGACCAGCGCGGCCATCAGGGCGGCGCCCGTGGGGAGCCCCAGGCGGCAGAGCCCGGCGAGCAGGATGGCCGCAGTCGCGGCGGTGATGAAGGGGGTCTCGAGTGTGACGGCCGCCGCCAGGATCTGGCCACGCGTCAGGCCGGCAGATCCAGCCGCCGAACCGCCCGGCGCGGCACGCGACGCGGCGAGCGGCTCGGCGGCGAGGTAAAACGGCACGCCGAGAAGCGACGGCCAGACGCTGTAGCGCGAGAACTCGCGGCCGTTCAGCCGCTCGCGCATGCCCCACGCGCCGCGCTCGGCCAAGGCCTCGGTCGTCTCCAGCACGTGCCCCTCGTCGACGCTCGTGGTGTGGCCCCGCGCCAGCGCCAGGTAAAGGCACGAGAGCCCCATGAAGAGACCCAGCGACGCACGGCCGATCGCCGGCGCCGGCTGCCGAGCGGGTTGCGTTTGCACAGACTCAATGGTAGGAGTCGGCGATCGCGCCACGCAAGACGCACGCAGAAGCGTGAGTTGCAACGGAAGGTTCGCATGAAAGCACGACGAGCAACCAGGCCGGCCGCGCCGGCCCCCGAACCATCCGCAGGGGCGCTCGCCGCCTGCCCGCCGCTCGGCGCGCACATGTCCATCGCGGGGGGCTATCACAACGCGGTGCTCGCCGCGCAGCGCGCCGGCTGCCACACCGTGCAGGTCTTCACCAAGAACAACAACCAGTGGCGCGCGAAGGAGCTGACCGACCAGGATGTGCGGCTGTTTTCCGAGTCCGTGACCACGACCGGCATCCAGCTGCCGATCGCGCACGACTCGTACCTGATCAACCTGGCCAGCCCGGATGCGGCGCTCTGGCAGAAGTCCGTCGACGCGATGGTGGTCGAAGTGCTGCGCAGCGAGGCGCTCGGCCTGCATTACCTGGTTACGCACCCGGGGTCGCACCTGTCCAACAGCGTCGCGGCGGGACTGCAGCTGGTCGCACGCGCGCTGGACGAGGTGCACGGGCAGACACGCGGCGTGCGCGTGCGGGTGCTGCTCGAAAGCACCGCGGGGCAGGGGACCAACCTGGGCCACCGCTTCGAGCACCTTGCCGCGGTGCTCGACGCGGTGCGCGATCCCGATCGCCTGGGCGTCTGCCTTGACACCTGCCACGCGTTCGCGGCCGGTTACGCGATGGGCACGGCGCGCGCGTACCGCGCCACCATGCGCGAGCTCGATCGCACGGTCGGACTGGGGCTGGTCAAGGCGTTCCACCTGAACGATTCGAAGCGCGAGCGGGGGAGCCGCGTGGACCGGCACGAGCACATTGGCCGCGGCCGGCTGGGGCTGGCCCCGTTCCGTTTCCTGCTCAACGACCCCCGTTTCCACACGGTCCCGATGTACCTGGAGACGCGCAAGGGGACGGAGAACGGCGAAGATCTGGACGTGATCAACCTGCGCACGCTGCGCGGGCTGGTCCAGCCGGGGTAGTGTGACCGTAGGCCGTCCGAGACGTCTTCAAGGCTGACCACGGCTGGGAATCGCGGCACCTTTCTCTTTGGTTGCCCTCACGGTACAATCGCGCTAGCTGACCCTTCACGTCTCCCTTTCGTTCGCCGTCACGTCAAGCAATGGGGGTGGCCTATGGCCAGCGCCGACTCGTCACCGTCGTTCCGTTCGCTTGCGAGCCACTCGTCCGGTTTGCGGTACGCCGTCCGATTTCTCTACACGCACAACCCGTTGTACCTGATCAGCGTCCTTTTCGTACTGCATGGGACGGCGCGCTGGTTGCCGGATGCGTCCGGTCCGTATAACCCGTGGCCACTCATGGGGCTCAGTTTCGCTTACATCCTGCTGCTGGCGTTGACCGCCTTGGCGATCGTGCGGTTTGGCCAGGTGTGGCAGGACGCGCGCTCGATCCTGCTCATTCTGGTTGGGTTGTTCGTCGAGTTATCGCTGACGTTCGATGACCCGCTTACGAAGAATCTGCCCGCGGGCAAGCTTGTGGTTCTCGCCGGCTATGGCTTCGCAGTGCTCGTGAGCGAGGCGCTGCGCGCCGGCTTGCGCATGCGCGTTCCTCTGGGGTTCCGGTTGCCGTTTCATGGCATGCTGGCGCTTCTGATGCTGTATCCGCTGTTGCTGGTTCGTGACCCTTCGCAGGGTGATACGCTGGCGATCTCGTGGCGCATCTACCTTTTCTCGCCGATCACGGCGGTGGTGCTCGTTACGCTTCTGCCCGCAATCCGGCGCGGCCCGGACTATGTCGGAGCGAACGGGACGCCATGGGCCTGGCCCTGGTTCCCCTGGGTCGTGTTCGGTGTGATGGGGGCTGGGCTCTGCCTGCGCGGCTATGTGCTCAGCCTCTCGTTCGACCCGGTCCTGTCACTTAGCTTGAGCGAGGCGATGCAGCTTCAGAGTGCGTACGGCGCCTACTATCTGGCGCCCATCCTGCTGAGTCTGGCCGTGCTCCTGCTCGAAATGGGGCTGGTGTCCCGGGAGCAACGGCTCGAGGGGCTTGCGCTGGCCACCGCCGCGTTGTGCGTGCTCGTATCCTTCACCGGCCGTCCCCAGAATGCCCCCTACGCCGCGTTCTTGTCGGTCTTTCTAAGCCAGGTCGGATCACCTCTCTTCTTGAGCGTCGTTGCGGCCGTGACGTTCTACGCGTATGCATTCGCTCGCCGGGTCCGGCTGGCTGAGCCTGCCTTCGGGATTGCTCTGGGTGTTGCGTCGATCGTAGGTCCGCATACGATCGGGCTGGCGACGTTGACGAGCCCGCAAGCGGTTCCGCTCTGGCTGCTGTGCGGCTTCGCGCTCTGGCAGGGCGTGCGGCGCGGCAACTCGCTGCGTGCTCTGGTTGCCGCGGCGGCCGGCGTGGCGGCGCTCGGTACGTGGCCATTGGCCAGCGTGTCATTACCCTGGCGTGTCATCCTTCCCCCACATCTGGGCATCGCGAGCGTGCTACTGATCGGCGTCTTCTTCCGCGATGCATTCGCTCGGTGGGTGCGCCACCTGGGCTCACTCCTACTGTTCCTTGCGTGCGTCTCAGCGTTGTTGGTTCCGGTCCACGCTGTTGGGTACACCAGCGGGCCGATCATTGCCGTTTACGTGGCGTCGCTCACCACCGCGTCGCTGGTGTGCGCGTACCTGCTCGAGGACATGTCGTACTTCTGGTTTGGGTTAATGAGCGTGGCGGCGTGCGCCAGCGAGCTTTTCTGGCAGTCGTACGTGCAGCTGCGCGGCTTGCGCGAGTGGCGTGGCATCCGCTCCTTTGCGATCGCGTTTGGCCTGCTCGCCTTGGCGGCGGTGTTGAGCGCGGTGAAGGGCGGAATCGTGCGGAAGCTGGTCCAATTCCTGCCTGGCGCCGCGCGGCGAGCGGGCACGAGCCGAGTGGCCTAAGACTTCTCGCGTCCCGTTCATCGTTTCCGCGCTTTCGGAGTCCGTCTCCCTCTCCCGCTCATGGATCCGTGGGAGAGGGACGGGGTGCGGTTGCGCTACCGCGAAGCGGTTGGACTCCACAGCCCAGGGTAAGCGGAGCGCCACCCTGGGTACGTAAGAGAACGAGCCACCTACCCCGCAGGGGTTGTACAAGAGACGCGCCCCGGGGTTTGCCGACTTCTGTAGAACCCCTTCGGGGTACAGAGCGCCCCCGGACCGTTGACTGTGGAGTACAGCGCCTACGGCGTAGAGCGCCCCCTCACCTTCCCTCTCCCCCGCATGATCTATGGAGCGCGGGGCGAGGGGACCGCAACCCGGGAGAGCAGCGAGATCCTTCGCTTGCTCGTTCCTCGCTGGCTCAGGATGACAGCCTCTCTGACTTCTGACCTGACTGCTCACTGGCGACTGCTGAGTGTCGACCGCTGACTGCCTTTAAGCGCCGCGCGCTGCCTGCTCGGCCGGTTCCCACACCGCCGCCTCCTCGCCGTCCACCCGCAGCGTGAGGCACTTGGCGCTGCCCCCGGCCTTGAGGAACTCGTCGAGTTCGAGCTCGCAGACCGCGAAGTGCCGCGCCTCCAGCTCGCGACGCAGCTGCGGGCAGTCCGCGGCCGTGATCACGGTGTGCCCCACGACCACCGCGTTGCACGCGAACCGCATCGCCTCATCGTCGGGCACCTCCACCAGATCCGTCACGGTCTGCCGGACCACGGTCTGGCCGTAGGCGTCGAACGCGGGCGGGTACCAGAGGGCCGTGCCCGGCTCAATCGGGCAGAAGCAGGTGTCCAGGTGGTAGAAGCGGGGATCGATCAGCTCGAGCGGCAGCACCTCGCGACCGATGAGCCCGGCGATGTGGTGGTGGCTGCGCACGTCGCTGCGGATGCGGTAGCCGCCGAACAGCACGGGCCCGCAGAAGAGGGCGTCGCCCGCCCCCTCGTGGTACATGCCCGCCGGCAAGCGCTCGATCCCGAAGCCCGCCGCCTCGAACCAGCGCTCGTAGTGCGGCGACTCGCCCGCCCGAACCTCGTGGCGGAACCGCGCGCTGATGAACCGGTCGCGGAACACCAGGCCGGCGTTGGCCGTGAAGACCATGTCGGGCAGCCCGGCGACTGGCTCGAGCAGGCACACGCGCACGCCGAGCTTCACGAGCGACTCGTGCAGCGCCTGCCACTGCCGGGCGGCGCGCACCGGGTCCGCGGCGCGGCTGCGGCTCATCCACGGGTTGATCTCGTACTCGATCCCGTAGCAGTCGGGCGGGCACATCAGGATCCACGGCTGCCTGGCCATAACACTCCTTGTTCCCGGCGCGGGCGACGTACGGCTTTCTCGTGCCTTCTCCCGTTCATCCCTTCCGCATTTTGAATCCGGACCCCTCTCGCGCTCATGGATCCGTGGGAGAGGGCAGGGTGAGGGTCAGTTCACCTAGCTCGCCGGCGTCGTCGCGGCCGGTCGCTCCTGCGGCGTGAGCTCGAGCTCCTGCACCACCGAGCGCAAGAACGGTTCCACGTCCGTGACCACGCCGATCGACTGGAACGTGCCCCGGTCGGCAAGCTTGGTGACGGTGGCCGGATTGATGTCCACGCACACCGTACGGACCCAGGCCGGCAGCAGGTTGCCCGTCGCAATGGAATGCAGCGTGGTGGCGATCATGAGGCAGAACTTGACGCCGTCGAGCGCGGCCCGCATGGCGTCCTGCGCCTCGAGCACGTCGCAGATCACATCGGGCAGCGGCCCGTCGTCGCGGATCGATCCGGCCAGCACCACGTCGACGCCGTGCTGCACGCACTCGAACATGATGCCGCTGCGCAAGAGACCGGTGTCGACGGCCGCGCGGATGCTGCCGAGGCGGCGGATGGTGTTGATCGCGCGCAGGTGGTGCTCGTGCCCCTTCTCGGCCGACGTGCCGCGGTCGAGGTACACGCCCAGGCTGGTGCCGAACAGGGCGTTTTCGATGTCGTGCGCGGCCAGCGCGTTGCCGGCAAACAGCACTTGCACGAAGCCCTGGCGGATCATGCGCACCACGTACTCGACCGAGCCGGTGTGCACGAGGGCCGGGCCGGCGACCAGGAGGATCTTGCCGCCGGCGGCGCGGGTGGCGCGCATTTCGGCGGCGATGCGTCGCACCGTGGCGGCCTTCGGCTTCTCGCTGGACACGGCGCTGGACATGAACTCGAACTCGTGCGAGTCCCGCTCGCGTTCCAGCGGCAGCACGCGCACGCCGCGGTGCCCCACCACGATGCGGTCGCCCCGCTTCACGCGGTACATCGCGACGCAGCGCGCCGTCCGTGCCAGCTCGTTGACCAGGATGCCGCAGTCCATCTCCTGCTGCGCGACCGGCAGCCAATCGCCGCCGATCCGCAGCTCGGTGCGCTGGTTCGTGGTCGAGTAGAACCCGTCGGGAAACGCGCCGTCGATGTCGGCCTCGGCCAGCGACGCGTCGGTGAGGTGGATGGGAGTGGCGCCGTGGTCGCTGATGCGACGCAGGATCTCGTGCAGCGTCTCGCTGGTATCGGCCGAGACCTGGATGCGCGCGTAGCTCGGATCCGTGCGCGCGTGGCCGATCTGCACCCGCTTGAACTCGAAGGTTCCCCCCTGGCCGATGATCTCATCGAGGACCTTCGGCAGGATCAGCGAGTCAATGATGTGCCCCTGGATTTCGACCTCTTCCGAGAACTTGCCGTTCCGTGGTTCGGCGTTCTGCGACATGGCGGCCTCCGGCCGATCGGGTCATGGCACCGCGCAAGAGCCCGCTGGCCCTCGGTCCCACGCCCGCGTGCGATTCTACTCGGGCGCCGGGGAATCGGGGAAGACGGAAGTGCTCATGTGCCCCAGTCGCGCGAATAGCGAAAGTCGCGGTCGACCGTCCGGGTGGACAGCTTGGCGATCACCGGCAGGCGGCGCTTGTAGTGCGTGGTGCGTATCATGCCGCCCACGTGCTCCGCGAACGCCCGGTCGAAGCCCGCCGCCACCAGCTCGTCGCTGCGATGCCGCAGATCCACCAGCAGCACCAGCAGGCGATCCACCTCCGCGTAGGTGAAGCCGAGCTCCGACTCGTCGGTCTGCCCGGCCCAGAGGTCGGCCGTCGGGTTCTTGGCGATAATCTCGCGCGGCACGCCGAGGTATTGGGCGAGCTGCCGGACCTGGGTCTTGTAGAGGTCGCCGATCGGGTTGAGCGCCGACGCCATGTCCCCAAACTGGGTGCCGTAGCCCAGCAACAACTCGGTCTTGTTGGACGTGCCCAGCACCAACGCGCGCTGCGCGGCGCTCTGGTCGTACAGGATCGTCATGCGTTCCCGCGCCATCTTGTTCGCGCGGCGCAGCGGCGTCGCGTCCGGTTGCACCGCGAAGTAGGCATCGATCTGGTCCGTGATCGGCAGCGTGAGCGAGCGGATGCCGAGGAGCTCGATCACCTGGGCGCCGTGCCGCATCGTCTCCTCGCTCGATGTTCGGTACGGCATCCGCACGCCGCACACGTTCTCCGCGCCCAGCGCGCGCGCGGCCAGGAACGCGACCACCGTGGAGTCGATGCCGCCCGAGACGCCGAGCACCGCGCGGCGGAAGCCCGCGCGGTGAATCTCGTCGGCCAGGAAGCCGACCAGAATCTTTTGCACCAGCGCGCAGTTGATTTGCAGCCGCACGTCGGCCTGCACTCCGAGCGGCGCCGCGGACGCGGGGGCCTCGGGGCGCGGAGGAGCGCCGGCCGTGCCCGACGCCGCAAGGTGGGGAGCGGCCGGCTCGCCCACGCTCGGCGCGGCTTTGCCAGCTTGGTTGTTGGGGCTTTTCATCGGTGGGGCGCGCCTCTGAAGGATGGG
>JBGPMX010000230.1:0-7356 GCA_041487215.1 Planctomycetia bacterium
GGACGACGTTGTAGCAGTAATCGTCGGTCTCGCCGTAGGTCAGCCCGCCGCGTACGCCCCCGCCCGCGAGCCATATCGTAAAGCAGCGGCCATGGTGGTCACGCCCGTAGTTGTCCGGCTTTAGCTCTCCCTGGCAATAAACCGTGCGGCCGAATTCGCCGGCCCAGACGACGAGTGTGTCGTCGAGCAGCCCGCGCTGCCGCAGGTCCCGGACGAGCGCCGCACACGGCTGGTCCACGTCGGCGCACTGGAGTCGCAGATCTGACGGAAGATCGCCGTGCTGGTCCCAGCCGCGGTGGTAGAGCTGGATGAAGCGCACGCCGCGCTCAACCATGCGGCGCGCCAGCAAGCAATGGGCGGCGAAGGTGCCCGGCTTCCGTGCCTCGGGCCCGTACATCGCGAGCACGTGCTCCGGCTCATCGCTCAGATCGATGAGCTGCGGCACGGCGGCCTGCATGCGGAACGCCGTTTCGTACTGCGCGATGCGCGTGGTGATCTCGGGATCGCCCTGCGCCTCGTAGTGCTCGGTGTTCAGGCGTGCCACGGCGTCGATGACGCGGCGGCGCAGGGGCCTGTCCATGCCGGGCGGGTTCGAAAGATAAAGCACCGGGTCGCCGCCCGAACGGAACGGCACCCCCTGGTGTCGCGAGGGAAGAAACTCGGTGCCCCACAACCGCGCGTAGAGCGGTTCCGCCGGGCGCGCGGCGCTGCCGCGCGAGATCAGCACCACGAAGGCCGGGAGCTCCTGGCTCTCGGTGCCCAGCCCGTAGCTGCACCAGGCCCCCAGGCTGGGCCGCCCTGGCTGCTGATGTCCCGTCTGGAGGTACGTAATGGCCGGATCGTGGTTGATGGCTTCGGTAAACATGCTGCGGATAATGCAGAGCTCATCGGCCGCCGCGCCGAGGTGCGGCAGCAGCTCGCTGATCCGCGCGCCGCACTGGCCGTACCGGGCGAACTGGAAGGCGGAAGCGACCACCGGGAAAGACTTCTGGCCGGACGTCATGCCGGTTAATCGCTGCCCTCCGCGAATCGATTCGGGCAGCTCGGTGCCATCGAGCGCGCGGAGCCCGGGCTTGTGATCGAGCAGGTCCATCTGGGACGGCCCGCCGTGCATGAACAGGTAGATCACGCGCTTGGCACGCGCAGCGAAGTGCGGGCCAGCGGCGGGCTCCCCGCTCGGCACGGCGCCGAGGCCGTCCGCCATGAGCGGACGCGGTTCGACGAGCGACGCCAGAGCAATCGCTCCGATGCCGGACGCGGCGCGCCCCAGCAGCTGGCGGCGGGTGGCGGCCATGCGGTGATCTTGCTCAGGTCTCGTCACGCGGCTACTCCCGTGTGATCGTTTCATCCAGGTTCAGCACGACCTCGCACACGGCGGTCATCGCCGCGTGCTCGGCGGCGTCGATCGCCGCGTCGCGCGGCGACTCGCCCACGCCCACGAGCTCCAGCGCCCGCCCCGAATCGCCCCGGTAGTGATCGCGGGCCGCCTGGTACACGGCCAGCAGTTCGGCCGTCTCGCGCGCGCTGGGCCGGCGCGCGGTCGCCAGGCGAAAGGCATACGCGACGGAGTCCGAGGCGGCGTCCCTGCCGGATGCGCGGAGGGCGCGCTGGGCGAGCGCGCGGGCGGCCTCGACGAACTGTGGGTCGTTGAGCAGCACCAGCGCCTGGAGCGGCGTGTTCGTGCGCTGACGCCGCACCGTGCAGAGCTCGCGCGTCGGCGCGTCCAGCGTCAGCATCGACGGCGGCGGCACCTGCCGCTTCCAGTAGGTGTACATGCTGCGGCGGTACAGGTTCGCGCCATGGTCCTGCACGTAGAACTGCGTGTTCTTCTTATCGTAGGTCACGTCCTTCCAGAGATCCGCGGGCTGGTACGGCTTGACGCTCGGCCCGCCGATCGCCTCGGTCAGGAGCCCACTGACGGCAAGCGCGCTGTCCCGCATCGCTTCGGCATCCAGGCGGTAGCGCGGGCTGCGCGCGAGCAGGCGGTTCTGCGGGTCCACAGCCAGCGCTTGCGGCGTCACGCGCGGCGATTGGCGATAGGTCGCTGACGTCACGATCAGCCGCAGCATGTGTTTGACATCCCAGCCGCTCTGCACGAACTCGGTGGCCAGCCAGTCCAGCAGCTCGGGGTGGCTGGGGGGTTCCCCGCGCACGCCGAAGTCTTCCGGAGTCGCCACGATGCCGCGGCCGAAGACCTGCTGCCAGAGGCGGTTGACCGCGACGCGCGCGGTGAGCGGGTTGGACGGGTCGGTCAGCCAGCGCGCCAGTCCCAGGCGATTCGGCGGCGTGCCGTCAGGCAGCGACGGCAGCGCATGCGGCACGCCCGGCTCGACACGTTCGCCGGGGTGATCGTACTGCCCGCGCACGAGGATGGATGCCGCGCGCGGCACCGGCAGCTCTTCGAGCACCATCACCGAGGGGATCTCGTCCCGGAGCTTCTTCTGCTCGGCGCGCAGATCGGCGAGCTCTTTCGCTGCGGCCTTCTTATCATCGGCCGCTTCCCCATCGCCCGGAACCCGATCCGCCAGGCTGGTCTCCACGCGCCGGATGTCTTCGTCCAGCTCCGCGAGTCTCTGCGTCTGCTGCGGGCTCGGCAAGCTCAGGAGCGGCGGCGCGTTCCGCTTGCCGCCGCTCAGCCCGCTCTCGGGCACGTTGTTAAAAAAAGCAAAGAAGCGGTAGAAGTCGCGCTGGCTCATCGGGTCGTACTTGTGGTCGTGGCACTGCGCACACCCCAGCGTCAGCCCGAGCCAGACCGAGGCCGTGGTCCGCACCCGGTCCAGCACGTACTCCACGCGGTACTCCTCGTCGATGATGCCCGTCTCCTCGTTCATCATGTGGTTGCGGTGGAATCCTGTGGCGATGCGCTCGTCGGTTGTGGCGTCCGGGAGCAGGTCGCCCGCAAGCTGGTCGATGGTGAACCGGTCGAACGAGAGATTGCGATTGAAGGCGGCAATGACCCAGTCGCGCCAGCGCCACATGAACCGCTCGTGATCGGTGAAATAACCGTGCGTGTCGGCGTAGCGTGCGGCATCGAGCCACTGGCGCGCCATGTGTTCGCCGTAGCGCGGCGAGGCGAGCAGGCGGTCCGCGAGCTTGTCGTAGGCGTCGGGGGCGGGGTCCGCCAGGAAGGCATCCACCTCGGCCAGCGAGGGGGGGAGACCGGTGAGGTCGAGCGCGAGACGGCGCACGAGCGCCGCGCGGTCTGCCTCGGGCGCCGGTTGCAAGCCGGCGGCTTCGAGCCGGGCGAGGATGAAACGGTCGATCGCGTTACGCGGCCAGCCGGCGTCGGCAACCGGCGGGAGATCGGGGCGCGTGGGCGGGATAAAAGACCAATGCGTGGCCCGCTCGGGCTCTGACCTGGCGGTCACGCCGCTGCCCGAGTCGTACGCGTGCGCCGCGCCTGGGAATCCGATCACGGCGGCAACGAGTGCCGCGAGCGGCATGACGGCGCGATGGATAGCCGAGCGGGGCCGGAGCATAGGAAGTCTTCGGGCGGTGCGGTCGGGACGCGGTGAAAATCGGCGGCGTTCGACTGGTGTCCGAGAGCCGCGGTCTATTGTACTCGACGGCTTGGCCCAAAAAAGCCGTCCGGGCGGCCAGCGACCACTGCCCGCAGGGTCGGCTTCGCCCACCACCGGCAAATCCGCTGGTGGGCACAGCCCACCCGACCTTCTCCGGGCACCAGTCCACATGGTACAGCAGAGCTGGGCAACGAGGACCCTCCTCAGCAGACACTTGCACAACCGGCCGAAGATTCGTACAAAAGTAATAGCGGGCCCGCTCGAGTGCGCTTTTCGTGCGCTCAGACCGGGCCCGCTTTTTGTTTGGACGCATGCGAAGCTCTCCACCACCTTGAGATTCCAACCCGAAGAAAGCGAGAGCCACGTTGCCTGCACCATCCAGCGCCGAGCGCCGGCGCGCACGGCCGCGCAGCGCACCATTCCGATCCCGGCTCCATGCACGTGTTTCCCTCGAACAGCTCGAGGCGCGGACGCTGCTCGACGGGGCCCCAACCATCCAGCTGCTCGATCCCACGGCGATCAGCACAACCACCGGGGACAAGCCGCAGTCCAAGGTCTGGCGGCGCGAGGATACCTGGTGGAGCGTCTTTCCGGACAATAGCGGGACGTACCTGCGGCGGCTCGACGGCACCGCGTGGACGTCCGTGCTCAAGCTGACGACCAGCACCGCAGCGAAGGCGGACACGAAGGTCGTCGGCGACGTCACGCACATCCTGCTCTATCGGGGCACGTCCACCGAATTGGCTTCGGTCGAGTACGTGGGGGGAACCTACCAGCTCTGGTCGGCGCGGCCGACGCGCGTGACGATCCCCCTGTCAACCGGGGTTGAGATCGCTACCATCGACGTGGACTCCACGGGCCGGATGTGGCTGGCATCCGACGGCGCTAGCACCGTCGAGGTGCGCTACAGCGATGCGCCGTACTCGAACTGGAGCGGCCCGATCTTCCTCGAGTCCAACATCTCGGCGGACGACATCTCGGTTGTCACCGCATTGCCCAATGGCACCGTCGGCGTGCTCTGGTCGAACCAGAACACCGACCGCTTTGGGTTCCGCTTCCACGTGGACGGCGCGGACCCATCCGCCTGGTCGCCCGATGAAGTACCGGCCTCGCAGTCGGCCCTTCCCGTCGGGGGCGGCATGGCCGACGACCACGTCCACGTGGCCGTCGCGACCGACGGCACCCTCTACGCGGCGGTCAAAACCAGCTACGACACGGCGGGGTACACCAAGATTGCCATGCTAGTCCGGCGTCCGACCGGCACGTGGGACCCGCTGTACAGCGTGGACGGCCAGGGGACTCGCCCCATCGTCGAGCTGAACGAGGCCACGGGACGCCTGCTCCTCTTCTACAGTGAAGCGGAGAGCGGGGCCAACATCGTCTATCGCGAATCACCGCTCGCGCCGATCAGCTTTGGCCCCAAACAAACCCTCCTCACCGGCAGCCTGAACAACGCATCGAGCACCAAGCAGAACTTCACGGACGAACTGGTTGTCATCGCCGCCGGCGGCGGGACGATCCGCGGTGCCCGGTTCACCTATCCGGGAGTGCCGGTCCAACCTCCGGTTGTCTATGCCGGGCCCGACCAGACGCTTGTCGCCACGACGACCGCCACGCTGGACGGCGCCGTATCCGAAGGGCGGCCCAACCCAACCGGCAGTCCCACGATCGAATGGAGCAAGCTAAGCGGTCCGGGCACCGTGACGTTCGGCAACGCCAACACTGCAGATACCAGCGCCACCTTCGATCAGGCCGGCACGTACGTGCTCCGCCTGACCGCGATCGATGGCGGGCTTACGGCCAGCGACGATATCACCATCAGCGTGGGCGACTTGTCGGTGAGCAGTCTCTCGTTCCAGGACGGAATCTTCCCTGACTCCACCTACTCGGGAACCCGCGACACGAAGCTCCGTTCCAGCAGCCCGACCACGATCTATGGCTCGTCGGGCACACTGGAGCTAGACGGAACTCCCGACGAGGCGAGCCTGATCCGATGGGACCTTCAGGCCATCCCCGCCGGCAGCACCGTGCAGTCGGCGCGCATCACGGTGAATGTCACGGACGCTTCCTCGGACAGCTATGAAATCTACGAGATGAAACGCGACTGGTTGGAGTCCGCCGCAAACTGGAACCAGTACGCGGCGGGCGCGAGCTGGGAGTTCGCGGGTGCGCAGGGAGCCAGCGATCGCGGCTCGTCCGTGCTCGGCGCCCTCACGGCTCCCTCGACCGGCCAGGCATCAATTGACCTGAATGCCGCCGGCGTTGCACTCGTCCAATCGTGGATCGATCAACCCACCGGTAATTACGGCATCATCTTTCAGGACTACACCAGCGCGGACAACGCGCTGGACATGAGCTCCCGGGAGACTGCGACAGCCGCGAATCGCCCCAAGCTCACCCTGATCTACCGCACATCCAGCAACCGTCCGCCGGTCGCGACGGCCGATGCCTACGGCTTGAGCGAAGACACATCCCTTTCGGTTGCAGCGCCCGGTGTCCTAGGCAACGACAGCGACCCCGACGGGGATGCGCTTACCGCGGTTCTTGTCAGCGGGCCGACGCGCGGCACGCTGACCCTGTCCGCCGATGGATCATTCATCTACGCACCGGACGCCAACGCCTTCGGGAGCGACAGCTTCACGTACAAGGCCAACGACGGACTGGCCGACTCCGCCCCGGTCACAGTAACGCTCACCATCGGCGCTGTGAATGATCCGCCCGTGGGTGCGGATGACGCGGTGTCCACCAACGAGGACACGCCGGCCGTGATCCCGGTGCTGGCCAATGATTCGGACGTGGACGGCAACCCGCTCAGCGTCACGTCCGTGTCCGATCCCCCCAGCGGCAGCGTGGCGACGAACCCGGACGGCACCGTCACCTACACTCCCGATGCGCAGTTCTCCGGCAGCGACAGCTTCACCTACGAGCTGAGCGACGGCCAGGGCGGCACCAGCTCCGCCACCGTCACCGTGACCGTCCTCTCGGTGAACGACGCGCCCTCGTTCCTCAAGGGCCTGGACCAGGCGGTGGCAGACGATGCCGGACCCCAGTCCGTGGCCGGCTGGGCCAGCGCGATCAGCGCCGGGCCCGCCGACGAGAGCGCTCAAGCCGTCAGCTTCACCGCATCCAGCGACAAGCCCGCGCTCTTCGCCGTACAGCCCGCCGTCGCCCCCGACGGCACGCTCACCTACACGCCGAACACCGGATCGGCCGGCTCGGCGCTCGTCAGCGTGACCGCGCACGACACCGGGGGCACGGCGAACGGCGGCAGCGACACGTCGGCCCCCCAGACCTTCACCATCACGGTCAACTCCTCGGGCGCATCCGTGACCCGCTCGTTCCGCGACGGCGTCTTCCCCACCACCAGCTACGCCGGCACCCACGACGCGCGGATCCGCGCCTCGGGCCCGAACACCGCCTACGGCAGTTCGACCACGGTCGGCGCCAACGGCGCCGCGGACGAGGCCGCCCTCGTGCGCTGGGATGTGAGCGCGATCCCCGCCGGCAGCCAGGTGGTCTCCGCCACCCTCACCGTGAACGTCACCAACGCCACGGTGGACAGCTACGAGATCTACGAGCTCAAGCGCGATTGGACCGAGAAGACGGTCACCTGGAACTCCGCCGCGACCGGCGTCCTCTGGGAAGTCGCCGGTGTGCAGGGGGCAAGCGACCGCGGCTCCACGGTGCTCGGCGTGCTCACGGCCCCCGCGCTGGGCCTCGTTACGCTCGAACTCAATCCCGCCGGCGTGGCGCTGGTGCAGGCCTGGGTGGATAACCCGCTCGCCAATTTCGGCATCATCTTCCAGGACTACGCGAGCGCCAGCGACCTCCTGTA
>JBGPMX010000231.1:0-7340 GCA_041487215.1 Planctomycetia bacterium
GACCGACCGCGAGCGGGAGGCGATCCACGGCGTGCACTACGGCGGCGTCCGGATCACGGCAGACGCCCTGAACGGCTACCGGGACGCGTTGCCCAACGCCGTGCACCTGGCC
This sequence comes from Planctomycetia bacterium, assembly GCA_041487215.1. GTDB lineage: Bacteria > Planctomycetota > Planctomycetia > JALXBF01 > JBGPMX01 > JBGPMX01. The sequence continues at coordinate 113 of JBGPMX010000231.1, forward strand.
GGCTACGGCAACACGCTGTTCGGCGTGCTTATGGAGCTGGCGGACGACCCCCGCTTGGCACTCGATTATTTCCCGCACGGAGATCGCGTGCACTTCCGCTTGATCGCCGCGGCCGAGCCCGCGGCGAACGGCGTCCCATGGCCGCCGCGCGACGCCGTCGCGGGGAGCCGCGGACGCCTGCTCTTCCACCGCTTCGACGAGAGCTGTCTGCTGCTGAACGTGATCGAGCGGGACGAGGCGGAATGGGTGCGTGCGCCGGCGCACGCCGGCGCACGCGGCTACACCGCGCTCGGGCTCCGCGATCCCGGCCCGCCTGAACAGGCGGGGAGCCGCCTCCGCATCGGCCTGTACTGAGCGGAGCCGTGCGGCGCGCGGCCTTGCCCGCCGTTCCCAGTTCCTTTCACTCGCTCGGAGCGTGCCGGCCCTTCTCCGGCGCGATCGTCCCCTCACGGAGGAAAGCGCGGTGACACGGAAGCCGAACCTGACGATCGCCTATACGCCCGACAGCGACGACGCCTTCTACTACTTCGCGCTGGAACGCGGCCGCGTCCGGCTGCGCGGGTACGAGCCCGCGTTTCATCGCGCTCCGATCGCGACGCTCAATCGCGCGGCGCTGCGCGGCAGGTACGACGTGACGGCCGTCTCGTCGGTCGTCTACCCGCGGATCGCGGATCGTTACGCGATCCTGAGCGTGGGCACGAGCGTCGGGCGCGGCTACGGCCCGGTGCTGGTCAGCAAGCGCTGCAGGGAAATCGCGGACCTGGACGGCAGGACCGTGGGGGTCGGCGGCGTGCCGACGACCGGCTGGTTCCTGCTGCGGTGGCTCTGCCCGGGTGCGCGGGTCGTCGCGATGGAGTTCGACCGGATCGCCGACGCGGTGGCGCGCGGGGCATTGGACGCGGGCGTCATGATCCACGAGGAACTGCTCTACTACCCGCGGCTCGGCCTGCGCCGCGTCGTGGACCTCGGAGCGGAATGGTGCACGCGGACCGGCCTGCCGCTGCCGGTCGGGCTGAACGTCATCCGCCGGGACCTGGGCGGGCGCGTCGCCGAGCGGGTCTGCGCGGCGATCCGGCGCAGCCTGCGCTACGCGCTCGCCTACCGCGGCGATGTGCTCGAAGCTGTGCGGGGCTTCGGGCGCGGACGGCACGCGCGGTGCACCGCGCCGTTCGTCTCCATGTTCGCGAATCAGGACTCGCTTGCGATGCCGCGCGACGTGCGCCTGGCCTTGCAAAGGCTGTTCGTCGAGCTGGCGCGGAGCGGCGTGTGCGAGTCCGTCCCAGCGATCGACGTCATCGAGGGGGCCGCGCGGCGGCGGAGCCGCGCAGCGGCACGGGTCATCTAGCCAGGAGGAACGGCCATGCACCCAACAACGAGCGTCCGGAGCCGGCACGCGAGCCCGGCGGTCCACCCGCGCGATCGCCTGCTGAGCGCGAAACGCAGGCTCCTGGTCCCGTGCGTCTATCACTTCTACCAGACACCGCCGGTCCTGGTGCGCGGCGAAGGCCCCTACCTGTTCGACTGCGACGGCCGACGGTACCTCGACTGCTACAGCGGCGTCTCGGTGATGAACGCCGGGCACTCGATGCCGGAGATCATCGGCCCGGTCATGGAGCAGATGATGCGGCTGCAGCACACCACGACCATTTACCTGACGGAACCGATGCTCGAGCTCGCGGAGCGCATCGCCCAAGTGGCGCCCGGTGCGCTGTGCCGGGCCTTCTTCTGCGCAAGCGGCAGCGAGGCGAACGAAGGGGCCCTGCTCCTGGCGACGCTGCACACGGGGCGTTCCGAGTGCCTCTACCTGGCCGGCGGCCTGCACGGCCGCACCAAGTGGGCGATGAGCGTGACCGGGCTGGACCTGTGGCGCACGGACGCGCACCCGCTGAGCACCGCGCACCGCATGCCGGGTCCGCGCGACCCGAACAGTCTGGTGGAGATCGAGCGGCGGCTCCGCGCCGGCACCGTGGCGGCGGTGATCGCAGAACCGATCCAGGGCAACGGCGGCATCGTGCTGCCGCCGCCGGGCTACTGGGCCGAGCTGCGCCGCCTCGCAAGCGCGCACGGCACCCTGCTGATCGCCGACGAGGTCCAGACGGCGTGGAACCGCACCGGACGCTGGTTCGCGACCGAGCACGAGGGAGTGGTCCCGGACATCGTCACGATCGCCAAGGCGCTCGGCAACGGGTTCCCGATCGCCGCCTACCTCACGAGCGACGCCATTGCGGCGAGCTACACGCGGCCCGGCGCGTCCACCTTCGGCGGCAACCCCATGTCGTGCGTGGCGGCCCTGGCCACGCTCGACTTCCACGAACGCCACGAGCTCGGTGCACGCAGTGCCCGGCTCGGCGCCCACCTGCTCACCTCCCTCTGCCGCCTCCGGGCACGCCGGCCGTGCATCGCCGACGTGCGCGGGCGCGGTTTGATGATTGGCGTCGAGCTGGGGGAGGCGGCCCGCCCCGACGGCGGCCCCCTTCTCGACAAGGTCCTGGAACGGATGAAGGACGCCGGCTACCTGCTCGGCAAGACCGGCGCGGAGCGCAACGTGCTCACGATCATGCCGCCGCTGGTCGTGGAGCAGCGGTCGCTCGACGAGCTCGTCGCCGCTCTCGACGAGGTCCTGGGCTCTGCCTGAACGCGAGCCCCGAGTGCCTCGTGCGCCGTGGGGCAAACCAACGTCCGTTCGGAACAGAAAGGAAACCGAATGCCATGGAAGCCGAACACAACGATCCGCGGCATGCCGCTCTTGATCCATCCGCGTGTCGCGATAGCATCCGCACGCGGCTCGGCATCGCGTGCTGGCTGCTCTGCCTGGGATGCCAGGGCATCTCGAACCACCTGACCCAATGGCACATGCTCGGCCAGGAGGCGCTCGAAGACCCCGTGCAGGCGGTGGGAGGGGATGCAACCGTCGTCATCCCCGCCGCGAACGAGGCCTCTGGCAAGAAGAACCCCACGTCCGCCTCGCCGCAGGAACTGGTGCGCTGCTACGCGCCCGTGTTCGTGCAGCAGCGTGTGAACACGGCGGCCGGCCCGTATCCGTACCCGCCGGAGTACGACCGGATCGGCGCGGCGCGTCTCGAACGCGACGCGGAGGGGAAGCTCCGGGCGTTCGTGGCCGGGCCGCCGACCGTGTACGCGATCTACCAGAAGCGTCGCATCGGCGCGCGCGATCACGTGCAGCTCACCTACACCGCCTGGTACCCCGCGCACCCGCGCATGAAGGCGATCGATCTGGAGGAGGCCCGCATCGACAGCTGCGTGCTGCGTATCACGCTGGACGACCAGAACGCGCCGCTCTTCTACGAGACGATCGCCGCCTGCGGCTGCTTCCACAAGGTGTTCGTGGCCCGCCGGCTCGAGGACGCCGCGCTCGAGCAATTTGCGGCACCGGAGAAGGGGCACACCTACGCAGTCGAGCGCGTCGTGAAGAACGCGATCGATTGGGAGGTCGCGGGCACGGTGGACGACCCGCGCGATCACCCGAGCCGCCCGGTGGTCTTCCTGAAGGCGGGCGACCACAAGGTCATCGGGCTGAACTCGAGCGCGCGGCTGCATACCCCGCCGCCGGACAAGACGGCCACGTACGCCCTGACCGACTACTCGGAGCTGTACGCGCTTCCCGTCGAGGGGACGACGGAAAAGGCCCCGTTCTTCAACCTGGCGGACGGCGGCAAGGTCTGGGGCGCCGAACGGAAGGAGCGGTTCGTGTTCCACCTGATCGGCGTGGACGACGCGGGACACCCGCGGGCGAACGACCAGATCAAGCTGCACTTCGACCAGAGTACCTGGGATGACATGACGATCTACGGGCGCTACCTGCGGCTGCCGCCGGGCACGCTGTGAGTGGAGTGGCTCCGTGGGGGGGGTACCGCTCGTGAGGCAAGCTCCCTTCGCACGGCGGGGCGTTTCTGGCAAACTGACCGTCGCCGAGAGTCGCGTGCCCCCCCCGTTCCGCGTGCCGTAGACACGATCCATTCTCTGGATGACCCGGACGGCGCTGGCGGTGAACTGGCACCGTTGGCCGATCGCTCCGGGGCACACCCACGGGAGATAACGGTGACCGTCGATCTCCGAACCCGATACCTGGGATTGGACCTGGCCAACCCGCTGGTCGTCTCCTCCTGCCCGCTCACGGCGCGAGTCGATCTGCTGCGGCAGCTCGAAGAGGCCGGGGCGGCCGCCGTCGTGCTCCCCTCGCTCTTCGAGGAGCAGATCGAGAACGACGATGCGCAGGTCCACTGGCTGCGGGCCGAGGCAGACAATACAGCTCCGTCCGCCGGGAACGACTTGCCGGTGCTCGGCAACCCGGACGCCGATCCGGAGAGCTACCTGCTGCACGTAGAAAAGGCGAGGGATGCCCTGTCGATTCCGGTGATCGCCAGCCTGAACGGGGCGACGAAGGGGGGCTGGGTCCGTTACGCGCGGCGGATCGCGGATGCGGGCGCCGATGCGTTGGAACTCAACATTTACTTTGTGGTCACGGACCCGGCTGTGACGGCCGAACAGGTCGAGGACCGATACCTCGAGCTCGTCGCGGAGATCCGCAGTTCGGTTTCGATTCCGCTCGCGGTGACGATCGGCCCCTATTTCAGCGCGCTGCCGCACATGGCACAGCGTCTCGTTGCGGCCGGCGCCGACGGGCTCGTCCTCTTCAACCGCTTCCTCGAGCCGGACGTCGACCTGAAGAAAATGCGGGTCAGTCCGCATCTGATCCTGAGTGATTCCCACGAGCTGAGGCTGCCGCTACGCTGGATCGCTATTCTGCACGGTCGGATCGCTGCATCCCTCGGCGCGACGAGTGGCGTGCACAGCGCGGGGGATGTGCTGAAGTTGCTGCTGGCTGGTGCCGACGTGGTGATGACGGCCTCGCATGTCCTGCGGCACGGCCCGGGAGCGCTCACGGGATTGCTTGATGGGGTCGGCCGTTGGCTGGAACAAAACGGGCACAAGTCCGTGCAGGAGATTAGGGGGCAGCTGAGCCAGCAAAATGCCTCAGGTGCCCCTGCGTTCGAGCGAGCCAACTACACGAGGCTGCTGGCGTTCAACACCGCGGCCTTCAGTGATCCCTCCGCGCAACGCGATCCCTGAACTGCGGTTCCAATCCTCCCCCGCCCAGGCCATTCGTGAATGCTCCGCTCGAAGACTTCAAGGAGTACATGGAGTGCGGCTGTTGCTCGACTCGCACATCCTCCTCTGGGCGGTAGATCAGCCCTCTCAACTGAGCACGGCGGCGGCCCTGGCCTTGCAAGATCCCACCAATGACGTGCTGGTGAGTGCGGGCAGCATCTAAAAAAACGCTATCAAGGTAGCCCTCAAGAAGCTGACTCTCTCGCTGCCATTCAAGCAGTGGAAGTCGTGAGCGGGAAAGCGCACTACGCCTTGCCGGACGCCGCCAGCTGCGACGCGGTGGCGCCACAGGCCACGTAGTGCTCGAGCAACTCCGACTCGCGGCCGGCGTGGTGCGACAGCAGCGCGATGAGCTGCGCGATGATCGGACGGAGGCGGGCGAGATCGGCTGCCGCCGCGGCCCCGCCCGCCTGGGCCTGCGTCGTGAGCTCGGCGCGGAGCCGCTGGGCCAGATCGCGGATCTGCGTGTGCTCCGATTCCAGCTCGTAGATGAGCGTCGATCCCTTGGGCAGGTACTGCTGGCAGAACGGGAACAGCGTGTGCTCCTCCTCGGCGCAGTGCGGCAGCAGCTTGGCATCCAGAAAGCCGCAGGCGTCCCGCGCCAGCTGCGCCGCCACGGCCGGTGGGCGCGACCCCCCGGTCGCCAGCATCCGCTCGAGCCGCTCGAGCAACCGGATGTGTTCGGTCACCAGCTCGTGGTCCTCGCGAGCCGTCTTCAGGATAGCGCCGATCTCGAGTCGCCGCACGGCTCCTCCTTTTCATCCCACCACCTGCCGGCATGCAGCAGCGCCGCCAGCAGATCCGTGGTGCTCACAATGCCCTTCGGCCGGTGCGCGGCGTCCAGCACGATCACTCGGTGCACGTGGGCATCCACCAGGCGCTCGGCCAGGAGCCCAACCGATGCATCCTCGGTGACGCTGACCACCTCGCGCGTCATGAACCGCTCGACCGCCTCATCCGGCTCGCAGCTTCGCCGTTTCTGCAACGCCTCGAGCTCGCGCGCCGGGCCGAGCCGGAACCAGTGCTGGCAGGAGCTCAGGTACGCCGCGTTCTCCGAGGCGCTCGCGGCCGCGCACTCGCTCGATGCCATCAGATCGCTGGCCGAGAGAACTCCGACGCAAACTCCGGTGCGATCGACCACCGGGGCTCCGGAGATCTGTTCCCGGAGGAACAGCGCCGCCGCCTCGGACAACCGGTCGTCGGGTGACAGGCAGCACACGCTCGGCGACATCACCGCGCCGACCTTCGTGCTGCTCAGCCACTCGCGAATGCTCGTCATAGCGCATGCTCCCGAATTGGAGCCGCCTCTCTGTCCGGCGCGTCCTGGTCCGCCGTGGAAAGCTTGGCCAGCAGTGCACGGACCGCCACTTCACGGCTCTGAACCTTATCGCGATACGCCGGAGTGTGGGTGTGGTGCACCTCGACCCGCGTCTCGCCCAGCTCGGTTTCGAGCATCTGGACCAGGAGCTCTTTCTCGTCGCCGCTCAGCGTTATCTGAAAGCTCGCCATCGCATCCTCCTTCCTCGGTGTGTTGCGAACGACTCTTCGGTTCCAGAAGATTTAACAGCAAGGGGAATGCCAGAGGAGCGGATAGCGCGCACGCCCTGGCGCAAGGGATTCGCGGGCACTGGGCCGGCTCGAGCGACGGCCGGACACCGCCCACGCCCCACGGCTACTCCGAATCCGCACACCCGCGTGTGACGAAAGGGCACAGGCACGCGCCGGCCCTGGAATTCTGGCGGATCCCGCTCGAGCTCAAGAACGATGGTACCGTGCTTCGACGGCACCGCGGTTGCGACGCTGTTCGGCACCCCCGCGTTAGACGCGACACGAAGTGAACAACTCGCACCCACCCAACCTGACCCACGTGGCCGACCAGCCGGGATCGCAAGAGGTACCCGAGGCGGCCGCGACGAAGCCGACCGCGCGCGGCGGCCGGACCGCGATCCCACCCGTGAACGGCCCGGTGCTCGAGCGCACAGACCGGCCAGCCCTCCTGCTGTTGCCTGCGATCTGCACCGCGCTCTGTGCGCTTTTCACCGCAGCCGGCCTGTGGCTGCGCGGCTCGCCGCTGAGCTCGCCACTCCTGCTCGGTGCC
>JBGPMX010000232.1:0-7332 GCA_041487215.1 Planctomycetia bacterium
ATCGCCATCGCGCAGGGCCCGATCGCGCAGCGGTGCAGCGATCAGATCTTCTGGCGCCGCGGCGCGGCCGGTTGCACCCCCGCGGCCGAGCAGCCGGTCAGCTGGACCAGCCCACGTGCCACGCGGTTGCGCAGCCGGCGCCACCCGCTCACAAGTGTCGGAAGTGGGTCGTGCCATCGGAAAAACGGAAAAACCTGCGGATAGGAAACGCTTGAGACCCATTCAGCCAGGCTCATGCCGCTCGTCTGCCGCAGCTCGAGGAACGACTGGAAATCTTCGACCGGGTACCAGAGCCGCAGGCCGGTCTTGTAATGTTCGATGGGCTGTTGCGGCCGGCCGACGATGCGGTTGTAGACGAACATGCCCAGATCGAAGCCGCTCTCGGCCACCAGGCAGTTGGCGGCCGTGAAGCGGGCGTTGCACTCGATGAGCTTGAGCTGGCCGTCCCGTTCGTCGCGCTTGAACTCGGCATTGGCCAGCCCGCGCAGCCCGACATGCCGGAACAGCTTGAGGGCTGCATCGCGAACCTCGGGGTTCCAGTCCGTGATGTGGTAGCAAGCCCCCCCCATGTGGGCGGGGAACCGGCGAATCACCCGCTTGGTGAAGTGAAAGAGAGGGACTCCCCCGTCGGCCAGATAAGTATAGTAGCTGCACAACCGGTCGTCGGGCCCGGGAATCATTTCCACGAGCATGGCCTCGATGCCGGCTTCGCGCATGGTGTTCGAGGCGGAGACAAGCTCGTCGGCCCCGCGCGCCACCAGGAATTTCCGCCCGAAACGGTGGTCGAACTCGTGGGAGAACAGAGGCTTCACCAGGATGGGATAGGGCAGCGCGTCCGGGAGGCTTCCCAGAGACCGGTCGCGCCGGGTGACCCAGAAGCGCGGGGTCGGCACGCCGGCGGCGCGCGCCTTCTCGTACGTGCACAGCTTGTTCAGCATGTAGAGCTGCGCCTCGGGGTCCGATTCGTCGAGGCGGAAGCGGCGTGCCAGTTCCCCGCGGTGCGTGGCGATGACGCGTATCGCCGCGTCGCTGCACGCGAGCAGCACGGCGCCGTCGAAGCGGCCGGCGTCCGGGCCGAGCAGATACTCGGCCCAGGCCGCCTCGTCATCACCGGCGGGCACGGAGATCCATGCGCAATACCGCGAGTAGCGCGTGTGCGCCGTCGGCTCGGCGATGGCGAACACCTTGACCCCGTGCGTACCCAGGCTGCGAGCGACCGAGAGCGCGTTCGCGTCGCCCCCGAGCAGGATCACCGCAGGGAGTGGGTCGGTCTGTTGCGTCATTGCGGGTTCGTGCTCGGCATAGGGACGGCGGGGGAATACACCGCGAAGCCGGTGTTCGATGCGACGCGCCCGGCATCCGTCTGCGGAGCCGCCGCGTGCGGTGTGTCGCGCGGCAGGGCCAGATCGATGATGCCGCGTGCGGCGAGCCTGCGCAGCCGCGCCATCATGGCGGCCGCGTCCACGTGCTCCGGCATCGCGGCGATCAGCCCTCGAACGTTGCGGCGTCCGTCCATCGCACGCAGCGCCCGCAGGTCGAGCTCGTCGACCGTAAGGTGCCGCTGCCCCCACAGCACCACGCCCAGGATCTCGTTCCAATCCCGATCGTAACGCCGGTGCACATGGTCCACCCGACGGGCCACCAGCGGGACGAGGTTCTCGAACGCGCCGTCGGGCACGGACAGGAGCAGGCGGGTGCGATGTTCCTGATCGGCCGTCGACGGATCCTCGCCGAGTGGGTCGCAGTTGAATGTGTTCATCTTCAGGTAAAGCATGGTCGTTGCGGCGGGCTTCGAGCGCAGGTGCCAGATGGCGTTGCCGCGGAACATGACCACATCACGCGGGGAATCATGGATCTCCACCCTGCGGGCGTGCTCGAGCGTGTGCTCCGGCAGGCGCTCCTCGCGAAGGCTGGCGCGCAGCTCCGCCGACGCATTGAACGGGTTCACGCTGACGTCGTCGTTTGGATAGAAGACCAGGGCCGATTCCTTGGCGACGCGGATCGAGAAGCCGACGGCGATCTCGGTCGCGAGCCGGTCTTTGTGCGCGAGCGGGTTGGGCAGCGCATCCGGCTGGTACGCTTTGATGTGGCGCTCGGAGAGAACCAGGCTGCGCGGGTCCACGCCGCATACCGCGGCGACCGTCGCGAACAACTCGGCCACGTGGTCGCTGCCGTCCGGGAACTGGTAGAGGCTCTGCTCTTTGCCGCCCAGTGCAAACTCCTTGAGCACGTGGACGCGTTGCTGCTCGTCGATCTGGCCGCGCAGGACCTGGAAGAATTCTTCGGTGAGAGCGCGCGGGATATGCACATAACCCTGCGCGGCGAAGCGCGCGGCATACGGATGCGGATCGAAATCGAACATTCTCGGCATCGCATGCTCCTATATGGCTTGGGCTGAAAGAACCGGAACGCCGGCGCATGCCTCACGGGCGCCGTCACAGCCGTCGAGACCCAGGAGTGTTTCCAGAATGCGCACCGCCACCTCGCACATCCCATTGCCACGGTGGTAGTGGTAGTAGTAGCCCGGCGTCGTGTTCACCTCGAGGATGACGCCGCCGGACTGCTCGAGCGGTGTGCCGGGGTCGGTCGTCAGGACGTCGATCCCCGCGAGGTTGGCCCCGACCACGGCGGCGGCGCGTGCCCCGTCCTCGAGGACCCGCGGGTGCATGCGATGCATGGCCGAGACGTTGTCGGTGAGGACGTTCTGATGGGTCACGGTCTTGACGCATACGATCCGGCCGGCCTCCGGAATGGAGCCGAGCGATAGGCCCTGGTCGGCCAGCGTCTGCTTCATGTCCAGGTCGATCGTCAGCGCGGTCTGGGCGCGCGCAAATCCCTGCTCGAGCCGCACGGCGTTCTCGCGCCGGACCAGCCGGGCAATCGAGGACCGGCCGTCGCCCATCACCGAGGGGGGCCGGCGCAGGATGGCGTCGATCGCCACGCCGTTCACGTAGAGGACACGGTAGTGGTCGCCCGCTACGTGGTCCTCGATCACCAGCTCCGGGCAATGCGTGGCGGCGTGCGCCGCGGCCCATGCCAGGCGCTGCGGGTCGCGCACGCGGGTGGTGACGCCCGCGCCCGCACCGGTATCGGCGGCCGGTTTCACCACGCAATCGCCGCGCGCCGCGGCCAGGAACCGCGCGGCGTCGGGCAGCGTGTCGAGCGAGAACGTCGCGTGCCGCGGGATGGGGATGTCGTGGCGCGCCAGCAGCCGGTACACCAGCGGCTTGTTGCCGGCGACGGCCAGCGCGACGGGGTCGTCGAGCGGCGTGTAGTTGTCGACGACCCGCGTGCGGCGATCATCCAGCGCAATCTCCAGGATGCCGTAACCGAGCTCGGTCACGGTGGCGCCGATCCGCCGCGCCGCCTGGTGCCACGTGTACCGATAGAAATCGCTTCGCGCACGCCCGGCGCGCACCGTGCCGCGACACCGTCGCGCGATGCACGATCGCGCGCGGTGCGACAGCGCGACAAGCTTGAGCAGCGTGGTGGAGCGGGTCAGGGCGGTCATGCCAATCGCTCGGACGGTAGGGGAAGGATTCCCATCGGACGCTGGGGGAACGCGGGCGACGGGGGCGGCCCCGCGGCGCCGCTGGCCGCCGGGTCACGCGATCCGTTCTCCACCGCGCAGCCGTGCTCCTCGAGCAAGGCATCCACCCAGCGGTTGGAGAACTCGCCGCGCCGCACCGACTCCAGGTACGCCGCGTTCGACTGCTCGTGGCTGCGCAGCCGCTCGAGAAGCTCCACGGCGATGTCTTGCGGCACGACGACCACCCCGGCGACATCGGCGACCACGATGTCTCCCGGCTGGATCACGATGCCGCCGCACGAGATCGCATAGTTGATCTCGCCCGGTCCCCGGTGCAGCGGGCCGATCGGTGTGGTGCCGCGGGCGAAGACGGGGAAATCGAGCGGCAGGATGCCGGGCAGATCGCGGATCATCCCGTCTACCACGAACCCCGCGATCTTGCGGTGCTTCGCCTTCGTGCAGACCAGATCGCCGAGCACAGCGTTCATGGTCGAGCCGCCCGCGTCCACCACTACCACGTCGCCGGGCTGGGCGACGTCGAGCGACTTGTGAACCATCAGGTTATCCCCCGGGAACACCTTCACCGTGCAGGCCGGTGCGCACAGCGTGTGCTCGGGCCCGGTCATGCAGGTGACCGCGGGATCGACCGCGTAGAGCCGGTTGAGGAGATCGGAGATGTCGGGCGTCGCGAACGCCCGGAACGCATCCACCATCTCTGGGCTCGGCCGCCGGAACGACGTTCTGACTCGAAACCCGGGGCCGGGGTGCATCTCTGCGGATCGGGGTTTGGACGCCATGCTCGCCTCTCATCTCGGGGGATAGGATGCGGATCATCCCGCGTCGCGTTTACGATCCGCGGTGTCCTGGCTCACGCGTTCTGAAGCTCCTGGGATGTGACGCGGTGGTGCACGTGCTCGATGATCTCGCGCACGGTCCAGGACGGCCGGTCGCCGCCGGCGTGCGGATCGGCCGGCAAAAGCTCGGCCATGCGGGAAATCAGCCGCCGGACTCCACGCGCCACGCGCGGGCGAAGCCCGTGGCTCCGCATGGTGCGCTCGAGCTCCTGCATCTCACTGGCGCGCCGCGCCGCATGCAGCGGGTAGGTGGGCAGCATGCGGTCCACGCCCGCCATGAGCCCGGGGTAGTACTGCTCGCACCCATCGATCAGCTCTTCGACCAGGCCGGCCTCGCGCGCCAGGAGCGCCATCTCGAGGAACAACGCCGTGATCCCCTTCGAGATTCCCCCCATGGCCATCTTCAGCGCCGACGCCTTGCCCGCTACGTCGCCGAGCACGCGGGTGCGCACCAGGGGGCCGAAGAGCTCCGCGACCGCGCTCGCGTCCGGACCGCTCAGGTGCAGCGTGGCCGCACTCCCAAGGCGCGATGCCAGCCCGTGGATCGACGCGTCTACGAAGCCGATGCCGTGTGCGGCTATGAGCTGGGCGATCGCCGCGGCCGTTATTGGGGAGATGGAGTTCGCGTCCACATAGGTCGTGCCGGGCGGGGCCTCGTGAGCCAGCGACGCGTAGTGCTGGGCGACGCTCAGGGCGGCCAGGGGGGGCACCAGAGAGATGACGAGGTCCGAGGCGCGAACGAGCGCCCGGCACGAATCCATCAGCTCCAGACCGCTTGCCGCAGCACGCCGCCGCGTGCTTTCGCTCCGGCCCTCCACGGTCGTCACCACACGGATGCCGTGCCGGGCCAGAATCGCGCCCAAGCTGGAGCCCATGTCCCCAACGTACAGAATGCCAACGGTGCGACGCTTCGCGCTCTCGAGCATGCCTCTCCTTCCCGAAGGGGAACGGCGTGAGAAGGACCGGCTCGCCACACCGCTCGCGCGGCAGTGCGGACCAAGCCCGTCGCTGGACGCGGCTATATCGGTGCTGTTTTGAAAAGAGAACGGACAGAACGGAACTGCGTAACGAGGTGGTAGTGTAAACCTACCCGACGCCCCGAGACTGTCAAGCAAACGACACGCGTAATAGGTCCGTTTGTCTGGATCCTCAGCGGTACACCCACCCGTACAATGCCAACTTGAGCGCGAGCTGGAATCCACGCTCTGCACCGATCGGGACCCGACGCAGCCGGTAGCGATCGGTTTCGAAGTAGTTCACGCCCTGTTCCACGGTCACCGCCTGGCGGTAGCCCGCGTACTCGACCTGTCCGCAGACGGAGTCATTGAAACCGTTGTTGGGGTAAGCGAAGCTCGGCACCGGGGACCCGAGCTCGCGCTCGAGACGCCGCTTGCTTTCCCGGATCTGCTCGTCGCTCAGCGCCGCTGGCTCGGCGGTCAGTACCGCATGGTCGATCGTGTGCCCGCCGATCTCCCAGCCTTGATGGGCCATCGCACGCAGTTCGCCCCAGTCCAGGTAGAGGCGGGACGGTGGCTCGGGGGCCGGGGCCAGCCGCGCGCGGAGAAGCTCGAGCAGCTCGTCGCGTCGCCGTGCCGGCAGTGGCAGCAAGCGGTCGGACAGGAAACCCGCCAGCGCCGGACGGCTGGCGCCGAGGTCCGTTCGCGCGTCATGCCGTGCACGCAGCTCGGGTGCCGCCTCGCAGCACGCCTGCCACGTAGCGCCGTCCATCGCCGAGCCGCGCAGCACATACGATAGTTCGTCCCACCAGAGTGGCCGTCCGCCGTCCGCCGAGCGAACAACGGGAAACACGGTGGCGGGGGCGCCGTGCCGGGCGAGCACCGGCAGAGCGTGCTCGAGGTTGTCCCGGTAGCCGTCGTCGAAAGTGATCGCGATGACCGTGCCCCGCCCCGGCGATCGCACGTGGCACAATCCCTCATCCAGGGTCACGAAGCGGCCGAACCATGCCATCACCCGAAGCTGCTCGCGGAACCGATCGGCCGGCACGCCCAGCTCCATCTCGACGATCGCGCCTTCGTGCGTCGCCCCGGCCGCGCTGACCCGGTGGTACATCGGGATGATCAGGCGGCGGCAACCGAAGAACCGGCGGCCCAGAGCGATGGCATAGAGCACGCCGCTATAGAAGAGCAGCCGGGCGATCACTTCCATGGCAAACCACCGGACGGCACGCCGGAAGCGGGACTTGCTGAATGTTGTCGCGGGCCGCGTCATGCCATGACCTCGCTCGGCATCGTCGAGCCGCCCGCGCCCAATTCATGTGGTTCGCCACGCCGTGACGGATCAGCCTGATCCGCCACGGCGTGGCGGGCCACATTGTGGGCGACGCTCCGCAGCGGTTCGGCGTTACGCTTCAGGGCGCGCCCCTGTGCCCCCACTCGCCCGCGCGGCGCAGCGGCTGGCGTGGGGTACACCGGCGGCGTCGCGGTGCCACGGAAAGCGCAGCCGTTCTTGCGTGCCAGCAAACGGGCGAACAGGCTCTCGTAGCCGCGTACCATGTCCCGCACGTCGAAGCGACGGACCACCGTGCGTCTCCCTTCGGCTCCCATGGCGCGCGCCAGCGCCCGGTCCGCCAGCATCCGGACGACCGCGTCGACGAGTGCCTGGTCGTCATCCCGTGGAACCAGGTAGCCCGTTCTGCCGGTGAGCACCATCTCAGGGATCGCGCCGACGGCGGTGGCGACGATGGGCCGGGCGCACGCCATGGCCTCGAGGACCGAGACCGGGAACGCCTCGCAGACCGAAGTCAGCACGAGCACGTCCAGCGCTGCCAGGCAATCGCGCACGTCGTCGCGTAATCCGGTGAAGTGGACGGCGTCGCGCAGCCCGAGCGCGCGGGCCAACGCTTCGAGCCCGACCCGCTCGGGCCCGTCCCCGACAACCAAAAAGTGCGCGTCGGGCACGACGCGCCGGATGGCGCCGGCGGCGCGCAGG
>JBGPMX010000233.1:0-7330 GCA_041487215.1 Planctomycetia bacterium
CCGGACGCGCGCGCCGGCGACGCGTCCAGGTACTCCTCGGCCGCGCGCGCCAGCCGCTCGAGCTTGCTGGCGGTGTCACCAGTCTCGGCGGCCGGCAGCGCATCCTGGATCTCGAACCCCGCCTCGCTCAGTGCGTCGGCCAACGCCCGCGCCGGCGGGGCCAGGGCCCCGGGTGCCGCGTGATCACTCCCCGCGGCGCTGAACTGATCCAGCAGGGCTCGCGCTCGGCGCTCGAGGGCCGGGCGTCCCGAACCGGCGATCCGTTCCAGCGCCCGCACGCTGCTCGGCCACGGGGCCGCCGCCATCAGACCCATGGCCGTCCAGCGCACGCGCTCGCTGGGGTCATCGAGGGCCGAAAGCGCCAACCGCTCCATGTCCACGCCGGGCCGCGCCGCAACGAGCTCGAGCGCCCGCGCCCGCGACGCCGCGTCTGGTCCCCTTGTCACCACGCGAACCAGCAGATCCGTCGGTAGCGGATCGCTTGCCGCATCCGCCCGATCCAGCACGGCGGCGAGCAGGGCGATACGCTGACGTCGTTCCGCGAACGATTCGGCCGGCCGTGCGTCCTCCGCGGGATCCTGGAGTGCGCGCGCGACCAGGCCGGCTCGGGCCCCCCAAGACGGCGGCGGCTGGTGCCGTTCCAAGACCCGCAGGGCGCCGCCCGCAATACGCCACGAACCGTGTTGCAAACAACCAAGCACCCAGCCCCATTCGCGGTCGCCCGGTGCTACGGAGATCAGCGCATCGAGGCGGGCGAGGATGCGTCGATCGGCGAGCGCAAGAGCATCCGGGGCGAGCGGAGCGGCGGATTGCGTAAAGACCGATGCCGCCGTGGGTTTCAGGGAACGGACCAGCCCGGTCGGCGCCATGACGCCGGCAAACAGAAGGGCGTTCCACAGAAGGAATAGCAACCGGGCTCGGGAAGCGGTTTGCATGGGTCATCCCTGACCGGAAGGAAGTGTCAAAAAGGCAACTTACCATAAGCAATCGGAGTTTGCCCCCCCGAGAATTGGGTTCTATAGTTTTTTTGAGTCACTTCCCGCTCCCTCTATCTACCGAGGCCCGACATGTCGCACGACCGAGGCTTCAATTTGCCCGGTTGGAAAGCACAGCCCGGCGAAGCCGCCACGACCGCCTTCAACGACGCGGCCGCTGGCCCGCGGTTCACCATCGCTGATGCACCCTCGGCACCGGCCTGCAAAGGAGCCGACACCGAGCCGCGGCGATGGCGCGAGCTGCACAAGTGCGTCGCGGGTTTGCTCGAGACGAACTGCGGCATCCATATCTCCGCCGAGAAGCGGACGCAGCGCCGCTTCCCGTTCCACAAGCCGCTGACCATCACGCCGATCAACGACAAGAGCGGCCAGCCGGAGCTTGGCAACAGTTTCGGGGCCTTCGGCATCGACCTCTCCTCCGTGGGCATCGGCTTCCTCGCGCGCCAGCTCATCCCGACCCAGAAGGCCATTCTCACTTGCAACGGCAGTGAGGACGCCTTCGTGAACCTGTTGTTCGAGCCGCGCTGGGTGCGATTCACGCGAGGCGGCTGGTACCAGATCGGCGGCCGCCTCGTGGATGTGCTCGATGACACCACCTCGCCCGCGCCTGGGGTGCGGCTCATGGAGCAGCCCCCTTCGCTCGACCGCTTCTAATCCAACAAGCGGCAGGATGGCGGGGTCGTCTCCAGATTTGGATGGTACGTCGCTCGAGGCTTTGCGAAGGGCGTGTGGATCGGCCGGGCAAGAACATGCCCTTCGAAGACTCCAGTGGCGTACCGCCCACGAAGCCCAACACCCGCAAGTCCCTTCCCTGCCTCTTCCCGTTCTCTTCCGCCCCCCCCAATCCGCCGGGATACGCCTCAATATTCGCTGCATGCCGGCGAATAGGTGACGGAAGGCGTCCCCCCCAGACCGTGAGACCCCATGATCGTGCCCAAGAACACCCCCAGGCGAGGCGGTTCGGGTACGGCTGCGTCAGCCTGGAATAAACGATTCCTGCTCTGGGTCGACGGGGTCGGGTGCTATCATGTGTGCTTGGGCTGTCGCGTTTCGATCGGCCAGCCGGCCGGCTGGCCCGTGGATGTGCCGATCGTAGCCGACCTGTCCAGACTGCATGCCTGGATCGTGCGCGACGGCGAAGGCTACGTGCTGCGAGCGCTTGGCCCGGCGACAGTCAACGGCCGCCAGGTCGCCACCCGAACCTGCCTTGCGCACGGCGACGGCGTGCTGCTCGGGCGGAGCGTTCGCATCCGCTGGGAGCAGCCGACCCCCCTCAGTGGCACGGTTCGCTTGACGCTCGAGAGCAATCACCGGCTGTCTACGGGGGCGAGTACGGTCCTGCTCATGGCGGACACGTGCATTGCGGGGCCCGAACCATCGGCGCACATCGTGGCGCGGCGTTGGACACAGCAGCTGGTGCTTTACCGCGAAGCAGATAGTCTCTGGTGCCGGACGTCGGGTGATTTCGAGGCCGACGGCAGGCTGTACCGTGACCGGGCGCGGATCCACCTCGGATCGCGCATCCGGGCCGAGCTGTTCTCTGTGGCATTGGAACCGCTCCGTTCTTAAGGGCCCGTCAAAAAATAACTTGACCATTTGACCCACTGGAAAGAGAGAATCCGCCCCGTGTCCCGGTTCTTCGGGATTCGTTCTAGCCGAGGTGCACCTATGGACTCCAACGGCAACTCGGGCTCGCCCCAGGTGGCACAGATGTCCCCGCCGCAGCCGCCGCGCGCGGCGCGATTCACCTACGCAACCGGCGACCGGCCACTCGACGGCTACACGATCAAGCGCGGGATCGGGCACGGCGGGTTCGGCGAGGTGTACTACGCGACGTCGGACGGCGGCAAGGAGGTGGCGCTCAAGCTGGTGCAGCGGAACATGGAGATCGAGCTGCGCGGCGTGAGCCAGTGCCTCAACCTCAAGAACCCGCACCTTGTCGTGCTCTACGACGTGAAACGCACCGAGGCGGGAGATTGCTGGGTAGTGATGGAGTACGTCGCGGGGCAGAGCCTCGACCAGCTGATCGCGGCGCACCCGGACGGACTCCCCAAAGACGAGGTGCTGCGCTACGCGCGTGGGATGAGCGAGGGGATTGGCTACCTGCACGACCAGGGGATCGTGCACCGCGACCTGAAGCCGGGCAACATCTTCGTCGAGAACGGTGTCGTGAAGATCGGCGACTACGGCCTGGCCAAGTTCATCTCCGCCAGCCGCCGCAGCGGGCAGACCGAATCGGTCGGCACGGTGCACTACATGGCTCCGGAGCTGGCGCGCGGTTGCTACGGCAAAGAGATCGATCTCTATGCCCTGGGCGTGATTCTCTACGAGATGCTGACCGGCCGGCTGCCGTTCGAAGGACAGAGCCCCGGCGAGATCCTCATGAAGCACCTGACGGATCAGCCAGACCTGAGCGTGCTGTCGCCGCGCTGCCGCTCGGTGATCGCACGCCTGCTCGACAAGGAGCCGAGCCGCCGCTACCCGACCGTGCAGGCGATGCTGCCCGATCTCGAGGCGGCACTGGACGACTCCAGCCCGCGCGCCGCGGCGGCGTCCGCCCTCACGCTCTACCCGCCCGGCGAACCGCAGGGGACCGCGCGTGGGCAGGCCGCAGGCAAACCGGCTGCGGCACGCCCCCGGCGCCTGGTGCGCCCACTCAAGGACCGCGTGTGGTGCGGCCTGTGCAGCGGCTTGGCCCGGCCTATGGGGATCGATCCGGTCTGGGTGCGGCTTCTCTTTGTGGGCGCCGCGTTGGCTAGCGCGTTCATGCCCGCGCTGTTTGTCTATTTCGTGCTCAGCCTGGTGATCCCTGAGGCGACCCCGGGAGAGGACGGCGAGCCGGCGCCGCGCTTGCGCGTTCCCGTTCACCGCGCCCGATTCTTTCCGGTGGTTGGACGGCTCATCATCGCCCTGTTGTTCGGTGGCGGCATCGGGTTGCTCGTGGCGGGCCTCAGCATCGCGCGGCTGGCACACGGAGGCGAGGCTGCGATCGCAGCGTTCCTCGGCGTCGGCAGCGGCTTGCTGACGAGCGCGGTTGTCTTCTGCCTGGTGTGCAGGCGGCTCGGCCCGCCCCACGCGGTCTGGCCCGGGCTGGCCGCGCTGCTCGTTGGCGGCGGCATCGGGCTGTCCGTGGCCGGAGTGCTCGCGCTGTGGGGCCTTCCGCCGGGCCGTGGCGTGACGGATACCGTCGCCGCGCTGGCGAGTGTGGGAGCGGGGTTTCTGTCGGCGAGTCTGGCGGGCTACATGCTGTTCACCGCAGTACGCGTGCCGCTCCGCTGGCGCTGGGTGTTTGTTGTGCTCTTCCTTGGCCTCGGCACCGGCCTCCTGACGGGTTCGCTCGGCCTTTCCTTCCAGGCCCCAGATGCCGTGACGGTCCCGCTCGCCGTCGGAGCGGGTCTGCTGACGATCGCGGTGCTGGGCTATCTGCTCATCTTCACGCGGTTGTCCATGCGGCTGGCTCGGCATCCCCGGCCAGCCGGCGCGGCGGGCGCCGTTCCTGCCGAGCCGCGCGCAAGTGGACCGCAGCCAGCCCCCGCGCGGGTTCTTCCGGCGCTTGCCGAAGGATCCGGCGTGCTCGCGGCCGTCGTCGCCGCCATCCTGCTCGCAGGCGTGTTCGCCTTTCGTGTGCACCGCGGGTCGCACGGCACGTTGGTTCGTTCCGTGACCTTTTCCTCCAAGCCGATCGCGGTCGACTGGGAGGTGCACCGCTTTATCGGCCACCAGGGAGAGGTGCGAGCCGTGGCGTTCGCTCCCAATGCGAGCCTGCTCGCCTCCGCCGGAGCCGACGCTACGGTGCGGCTCTGGGACATCGACACCGACGCCGAGAAGCGGAAGATGACCGGACACACCGCCCCGATCAACGCCGTGGCATTCAGCCCCGATGGCACCCGCCTGGCAGCCGCCGCCGACTGCCGGGACGTGCGCGTGTGGGACACGAACACCGGCCAGGAGCTCTGCAAGTCCGTGGAACATCCGGGCCCGGTTCGCTCGGTGGCCTTTCATCCCGACGGCAGCAAGATTGCCACCGGCTGTGAAGACGACATCGTACGCCTGCTCGACGCGAAGACCGGCCAGCTGCAGCGGCAATACCTGGGCTCGAAGGCGAACGTGACCACGGTCGCCTTCAGCCCGGACGGCGAGACGCTCGCCACAGCGTGCCGATCGGAGAACTTCGTCCGCTTGTGGGACGTCGAGACGCGCCGGCAGGTCCGCCTGCTTCAAACGGACAGCTGGTTACACGAGTCCATATCCTTTAGCCCGGACGGCCGGCTGCTCGCGGTCGGTGAGACCGGCGTGCTGGAGGTATGGGAGCCGGCAACGCAGAAACGTCTGCATCACATCAGTGTCGAGGGGCACGGCTACTGCGCCTTTGGGCCCGACGGCAGCGAAATCGTCACGGCCGGTTGGAACGGCGTTCAGCTCTGGGACGCCCGAACCGGCACGCTGCTCTGCCGCTTCACCGGGCACCAAGGAGGCGTGGGTTGCGTGGCGTTCAGCCCAGACGGCAGCCTGATAGCTTCCGGTGGCGCCGACAGCACCGTGCGGCTCTGGGAGGTTCCCGAAGCCATACGCCGCGTTGTCGTACCTCCCAGGCTCGCGCGTCCGACAATAACTCAAGCCGAACTTCCCGATCCGCCCGAACCACCGGAGCCGGCGGAACCCAAGGAGGCCCCCGTCTCGTCGCCCCGGCAGCCTTAGTAGCTGGCCAAGGACGACAGGACCTTGAAGATACAACCAGCCGGTCTTCCGGGTGGCATGGATCCGGGATACCGGGAAGCAGGGCTCGCCTCGCCAACACCTCCCAGACAAGACTATCATGGACCGATCTCACCTCCGGTACGGCTGGGTTCGCCTTGCGCCTTCGTCTCGACCGAATCTCGTTCGCCACCTGGCTCGCGCTCGCGGCCGCTGCGCTTAGCGCGGCCGCGCTCGTCGCTACGCTCGGCGACCCGGGCATGGCCTGGGACGAGGGGTACACGGTCGAACGCGAGCAGCAGGTGCGGCAGTGGTTGGACCAGCTCGGAACGCCGCCGCCCGGAACGACTCGCTCGGCATTGTTCGGCCAGAAGGTGCTGGAGCAGCACTGGCCGTTCGGCCGCGAGGAGCCGGACGGGCACCCGGCATTCTACGCCGTGCTCGGGGAGCTCGGCGGGTCGCTTGGCAGGGGGTGGTTGGGTCCGCTCGAAGCGCATCGCCTGGGCCCCGCGATGCTCTTCGCGGCGACGACCGGCGTTCTCTGCCTCTTCGTGGCGCACCGCTTCGGATGGCTCGCGGGCGTCACCGCTGCCGGGGCGTGGCTGCTCATGCCGAGGGTTTTTGCACACGCGCACTTCGCCTCGTACGACGCCCCGCTCGCGTGCCTCTGGTTCTTGACTGTCGCGGCGTTCTGGAAGGCGTTCGAGGGCTGGGGGGCCGGGCGGCGCGCCGGGGCTGCCTGGTCCATCGGATTTGCCGTGCTGCTCGGCCTGGCCGCCGCTACCAAATTCACCGGCTGGCTTATTCCGCTGCCGCTCGCCGTGTGGTCGGCGGTCCGGTGGTGGCGAGCGCGTCGCGCAGCGGCGGCCGCATCGCACCGCGCTGTGCTCGCGCTCGTTGTCGCCGTGCTGCCCGTGCTGGCGCTGGCTCCGGGCATGTTCCGGTCGGTGCACGAGCTTGAACACAGGGCGGACTCACGGGCGACAACTTCCGCCGAGAACCACCAGCAACGGGCGGCGCGTGCCGCGCAGTCTTTTCGCGAAGAGACGACGAGCGGCTTCGCCCGGTTGTGTCGCGCGGTCGGACGTGCGATCGGTCTCGGGGAAAGCGGCTTGCCGCTCGTCACGCTCGCTCTCGCCTTCCTCCCCGCGGCCGCCTGGATCGCGGTGATGCTCCGGGGGCCCGCGTCCGGCGTGGAGACGCCGTCCGGGGTCGGGCTGCCGCTCGTCTGGGGTACGGCCGCGCTCGTGGCTCCCGCGATCACGCTCCTGGCCAACCCGTCGTGGTGGCACGATCCCCCGCGCTCGGTCGCCATCTTCCTCTGGTCCAACCTGTCGCGTCAGAGCACGACGTGGATCCCGACCGAGTTCTTCGGCAGGGTCTATGACTTTGCGCTGCCGTGGTACAACACGCTGGCGTGGCTGTTTCTCACCGTGCCGCCGCTCGTGCTCGTCCTGGTGTTGGTCGGCATCGCCGGCACGCTTGCCGGGCGCAGCGGCGCTGCCGGCTCGTACGGCGATCCGTCCGCACGGGCGGGAAGTGACGCGCGGTCGCCGCATGGCCTGGCGTGGCTCCTGCTGCTGAATGCCGGGACCCTGCTCGTGATCCGCGCGCTGCCGAACGCGCCGGGGCACGACGGC
>JBGPMX010000234.1:0-7326 GCA_041487215.1 Planctomycetia bacterium
AGAAGTAGTCGGGGCCGTCGTGGATCATGTTGTTGAAGATGGCGATGATGTCGCCGGCACGCACGTCGCGGCTGCCCAGGCCGGCGGACCCGTGGTAGATGCGCGGCACGCGCGGGATGCGCTCGTGCTCGTTCTGGCCCGTCACGGCGTCGCAGAATGCCGCCTTGATCTCGCGCGTCAGGTGGTTGCCGGTGGTCGAGAGCGGATCGTCCATGCGCTCGATGACCGTGAACGCCTTCACCCCCTTGAGTGCCTCCACGATGCGGCGTCCGGGGAACGGGCGGAAGCAGGTGACAGTCAGGCAGCCGGCGCGCACTCCCTTCTCGCGCAGGTAATCGATGGTGACCTGAGCGGTCTCCATGTAGCAGCCCATGCCGACCAGAATGTACTCGGCGTCGTCGCAGCGGTAGGCGTCGACGAAATTGTAGCGCCGCCCGGTCTTGCGGTAGAACTCGGCGAACGTGTCCTCAAGGGCCGGCTCGCACTGGTCGTAGTACCAGCGCTGGGCGATCTTGCCCTTCATGTACGAATCCTGGTTCTGTACGACCCCGGACATGATCGGGTTGGACGGGTCCATGAGGTTCACGAGTTTCTCGGCCGGGCTGCCGATGAACTCCTTCATGAACTCGAGCTCGGGGAGCCGCACGGTCTCCACGGTGTGCGTGGTGAGAAAGCCGTCCTGGATGTTGAAGAATGGCGTGCAGGACGCCTCGGCGGCGCGGCGAGCGATCAGGCAGAGGTCCCCCGCCTCCTGCGCGTTGCGCGCGAAGAGCATGCACCAGCCGCAGTCGGCCACGCTCATGACGTCGTCGTGCCCGGCGTGCACGTTGAGCCCCTGGCTGGTGAGCGCCCGCGCGCCGATGTTGAACACGACCGGGAGCCGCTTGCCGGAGATGGTGTAGAGCACCTCCTTCATCAGCACGAGCCCTTGGCCGGACGTGAAGTTGGTCACGCGGCCGCCGCCCGCGGCGAACCCCTCGCAGAAGCTGGCCGCCGAGTGCTCGCTCTCGGGTTCCATGAACACCAACTGGTGGCCCCAGAGGTTGGGGGTGCCGTTCATGACCGCCAGGTTGAACCCGCCCCCCATGGTCGTCGAGCTCGTAATGGGGAAGGCGCCCGACCCCTGGCTGATCCGCGTCTCGACCCAGACGACCGCCTCGGCCCCGTCGCACGTCGTCGGGATGCCGGGGTACTGGAACTTGGGCATCGACCGGGCAGTGACCGGGGTCCCGGTAGTTTGGTCAATCGAACTGGTGATAGCCATGGCTGTCGGGTCCTCTCTTTCTACGCCGGGCCGGGCGAGCCGCCGTAGCGGTTGTCTGCCGGGGGCCCGGCCTCGGTCTTGCCGCGAGCCGCCGGCGACTCGATAATCGCTCGCGGTGTCTCTGCCGGTCTGGAACCTACTGCACGCCTGACAAGAACCCTTGTGAAGACGGTCGATCAACTGTTCGAAGAAACGGGCTTATCCGTCGAAGAGGTCGCCGACCGCGCCAAGCTGCCGGCGCCGCGGGTCGCGGCGATCGCCACCGGGCGCTGGACGCCCAGCCCCAACGAGCGGGCAGGGATCGCCGCGGCGTTTGCTGTGTCGGTCGACGAAGTTTCCTGGGGGCACTCGCTCGACCCCCGCAATGTTCGGTACCGTCGCTTCGGGATGAAGGAGCTGTTCTGAGCATGCCACACACGGTTGCCGAGCTCTGCCAGGTGCACAAGCTGACAACCCAGCAGCTCGCCCAGCGTATTGGGCTGGACGAGCCCCGCGTGCTCGCCATCGTCTTGGGGCGGTGGACTCCCAGCCCTGTCGAGCGGCGAAAGGTGGCCGAGGCGTTCGGCCTCACGCCGGACACAATATCCTGGGGCCACAAGACCCCGATCCAGCATCTCTACGGGCACGGCCCGGGCTGATTCGTTCGCAACAGCCGATCTTCTCGCAAGCTGCGCGGGGGGTCGCACGTCGTTCATCGTCTCCGGTTCATCGTTTCCGTCGGCACGGTTGGTCGCCCGTGCACACGCTCGGGCCGAGACCGGTTTCGCGCGGGTAGGGGGGTTCTCACATGACCCGGTCGGCGGCCCACGCGTAGCGGCGTCCGGCGCGGAATTCTTTGTACTCCTGTTCGGTCGGCTGGTGCACGGTGCCCCGGTTGTACGCCGCATTCACCATGTCGAGTGCCCGCACGATGTCGGCGTCCTGGTAGCCCAATCCTCGCACCTCGAAGCGGTCTTCGTTGACATCGACGACCTGCAGCCGGTCCGGCCACACCCGAACTTTGCACAGGGTGCGGAGCTCGGCGCGGGTGCGTTTCAGGAACTCGAGCACGGCGTCAATGCCGCCGGGGCCGTGGTCGAGCGTGGCGATCGTCTGGCCTTCCCGCATACGGTTCAAAACGAGAGCCTGGTTTGCCGCGTCCTGAGCCGAAGCGGTGCGCTCAGGCCGGTGCCGCACACGGCACGGGGGGAATTCCGTCATCGGCTGCCTTGCCCGTTCGGTTTGCCGGGGGGCGCGCGATGAAGCGACCGGCGTGTAGTATAAGGGGGACAGGGATAAAAGGGAACAGTTTCTGGCGCGCGGTTTCGATCCAGCTCGCGGCGGAACGGTGTCCGCACGGTGAAGACCGTCCCCCAGGGTGGCGCGGCTACGC
Source organism: Planctomycetia bacterium (assembly GCA_041487215.1). Lineage (GTDB taxonomy): Bacteria > Planctomycetota > Planctomycetia > JALXBF01 > JBGPMX01 > JBGPMX01. The sequence goes on from JBGPMX010000234.1 coordinate 2,637, forward strand.
CGCTGACCCTGGGCTGCGGAGTCCAACCGCTGCGCGGTATTCGGGCGCTCGGCCTCCCTTGTACGCCGCAGGCGTTGTACTCCACAGCCCAGGGTCAGCGGAGCGGCGCAGCCGCGGAGCGCCACCCTGGGTCTCGAAGAGGTCCGCCACCTACCCCGCAGGGGTTGCATATGACCGCGCGGCGTGGGCGGCGTCGAGAGACTGGCGCGGACCACGCGAAGCACGCGGCGATTGCCGAAACGGGGCGACCAGGTACACTTCGGGGGAATAGGGCCGAGTGGCGGAACCGGCAGACGCTGGGGACTTAAAATCCCCTGGGGGGTAACCCCCGTGCGGGTTCAAATCCCGCCTCGGCCAATCGGGTCATACGGGCACTCATGGAATTCGATCCTCGCTTCTAGGATCCGCCAAGCGATTGCGACTCGGTCCGACGCACCAAAAAGTCGCCCCCGTCACGCCGGCATACCCCATAATTGGCTTAGGCAGCGACGACGGGGCGGCCGACAATGAACTGGTTGCCTTCCTCCCCCCCGCGCCGTGTCCCGCCCAGAAGGTGGAATGTCATGACGATATCAAGGATTACGAGTTCACCAATTGTCCCGGTTGGGGGAGCACCGGCCGCTCCCCAGAACAGTCCCCTCGCCGCGGCGATCGATGAAGCAACCGAGTCGCAAGTAGTGACCCGCCAGGAGGCACGACGCGGCGATCAGGTTGCGGTGCGCAAGCTCCAGCGCGAACAGCAGTCGCAACAGCCCGACCGATCTGCTCCGCCCTCTCAACCCACTCCAGAACCAGGGATAGGACAGGTCGTCAACCGAGTCGCCTAAGGCGCTCGGTCGCCCACAGCCAGACGGACCTCCGGCCGCGCGCCCTCAGTTGCCGAGCCCTGCGGAGAATCGCGAGGCGAGGCCGGCGACGAGATCGCGCACCCGAACCGCCCAGACCCGTACCGTCCGCTCGCCCGGCGCCTGCGTGCCCCCCGAGGTGACGAGCGTCCGCCCGTCCGCGCTGAACTTCACATCGATCACCCACTCCGGCGCCGGCAGCTCGCGGACCACCTCCAGATCTTCGCCCACCCTCCAGATCGTGATCGCCCCCTTCAGGCCGCAGGTCGCCAGCAGGCTGCCGTCTGGCGACCAGTCCACCGCGTAGATTTCTTGCGCCGGCGTCTTCCGCTCGGCAAGCAAACGCCCGTCCGCCACGCTCCAGATCCTTACGCTGCCGTCCACATAACCGATTGCCAGCCGCGTGCCGGAAGGATTGAACCGCAGACCGTGCGTGGAGCCGTTCGGAAGCTCGTGAAGCAGCTTGCCGGTCGCCACGTCGAACAGACACGTCGTCGCGTTGCGATTGCCCACCGCCAGAATCTTGCCGTCCGGGCTGAAGGCCGGAGTCAACCCGCCTTTCACTCGGGCCCCCGTGTCGAGCGTCCGCACCAGCTCCCCTGACGCGATGTCCCAGACCGGCACCGTTGTTCCGTAACCGCCGGCGACCAGCAGCTGACCATCCGGACTGAACTCCATCCCGGGCTGGTCGCTCTGCGCATCGAGTTCAAGACGCTGGCCGGTCCCGCGATCGTGGACCTCGACCATCGTCGTGCCGGTCTCGCAGAACGCGATCTTATCCGCAGCCGGGCTGAACGCGAAGTGGATGATCCTCTTCCCCTGTCCGATCTCATCGACCTGTTCGAACCGCCTCGTCTCACGGATCTGAACCGGCTTCTCCCATCCCACGAACGCCATGTGCCGGCCGTCCGGATGCCTGACGAGCTTCCACGCGTACTCGTCGACGGTCTGAACGACGGTCAGCTGCGCCGCGTTCGACGCGGAGATGCGCAGCGGGATGTCCTGGCAGAGGAGCGCGGTGGCGAGCACGACGCAGGCGGCGCTTGCGAGCAAGGCCGCCATGACGAAGGGGCGAAGCCGGCGGCGTTGTGGGATCGCGCGTGGACCGGACCCGGCCGCGCTCGCCTTCGGATCAGGCGCCGCCCTGGATACTTCCGGACCCGGTTCGCTCATGCTCCCGCCTCGGCGTACGTCGGGCCTTCTAGTACGGCGTCACTCTTCGATTGGCGGGTACCCGGGGGTGCCGACGAGCCAGATCCTTCGCTGCGCTCGTGCCTCGCTCCGCTCAGGATGACACCGTCCCAACGTGACAATCGAAGAGTGACGGAGTACTAGGCAGGGACGCAGGATCGCGTACGTCAGGCTTTCCAGCCGGACAAAAGTCCATGCCCACGAGAGTCAGGCTAGAAAGCGTGACGTACTTCACACCAGCTCGCGGATCGGCTGTGCTGGCTCCGGCAGGAGTGCGACCGGGCGGTCGAAGCGATCACGCACCTGCGTGTGCGGATCGATCCCCAGGTTGTGATAGATGGTGGCGAGCAGGTCGCGATAGGGAATGGGACGCGCTGTCGCGACGCCGCCCAACTTGTCGGTTGTACCGATCACCTGGCCGGTCCGCATGCCGCCTCCGGCCAGCAGCGCGGCGTTCACTCGTGCCCAGTGGTCGCGGCCGGCGTCCTTGTTGATCTTGGGCGTCCGCCCGAACTCTCCCCACACGACCACCGTGACGTCGCGGTCGAGCCCGCGATCGTGCAGGTCCTGCACCAGCGTCGCAATGCCCCGGTCGAATTGCGGGAGGTTCTGCTTCAGATGCCCGAAGTTGTTGCCGTGCGTGTCCCAGAAGCCATAGGCGACCGTGACGCAACGCACCCCCACCTCGATGAGCCGCCGCGCCATGAGCAGCTGGTCGTTCCAGAGCGGCGCTCCGTCCCCCTGGTGCTTCGGAGAGCCCCGGCCGTAGCGATCGCGCAGGGCCTGGTCTTCTTTCTCCACGTCGAGCGCGTCGACGAGCTTGCTCGATGTCAACACCTCGAACGCCTGCTGGTACGACGCGTCGCGTTTGCTCAGATCGCCGCCGGCCAGATCGGCGCGCGCGCGATCGAACACGTTCAGCAACTCGCGGCGGCTGCCCAGCTGCTCGGGGGTGACGAACCGCAGCTTCATGCTCGCCACGGCATCGCCTTCGGCTCGGGCGCCCGCACAAGCCGGCCCGGCCATGCCGGGACCCGGGCTGTTGTACGGCCGGTGCTGCATGGTTGGGAACAGGTCCACGAACGCGGGGATCACGGGGTCGGTGTTGCCCTGCACGCGCGCGATCGCGGAACCGATGTTCGGCCGCTGCTCGCGCCGCGCCACGTCCATCGCGTAACCGGTCAGGTTCTGGAAGCTCGAGTGCTCGTCGCGCAGGCCCACGATCGACCGAAGCAGGGCGAACCTATCCATGCGCGCGGCGATCTCCGGGAGCAGCTCACAGATGCGGACGCCCGGCACGGCGGTCGAGATCGGGCGGAACTCGCCGCGCACGCCGTCCGGCGCGTCGGGCTTCGGATCGAACGAATCGATGTGCGAGAGGCCGCCGGACAGGTAGACCAGGATGACGGACTTGGGCCGAGCACGCGTCGCGGCCCGCTCTTCGGCGCGGAGCAGCGCGGGCAGAGTCAGCCCGCCCAGCGCGAGCGAACCGATCTGGAGGAACGAGCGTCGTGTCAGGCCGTCGCAGTAGCGGCGGCTCTTGCCCAGCAGCGTCCACATGAGCCGATCCTCCGGTTCGTCGTGCCTGGTTCACACGCACCGCTTGCGTGAGAGCGGCTCGGGTCTGCGCCTGAGTTTCCCTCGCCGAGATCCTTCGCTCCGCTCGTTCCTCGCTGTGCCAGTTCGTGGATCCACGGCGGCAGAATCCGTCTCGTGCAATCTTCCCTTGGTCCGCCGGATTGTATAAACATAGACGCATGTGAGCAACGCCGGGCTACGGGCGGTATCGGCGCAGCCCGCGGTCGGGTACGATGAGGTGCCGCCCTCGAGGATGCGGTGCTGCCACAGCCTTCACGCCGTCCTGCCGCGTCGAGCGAGCCCTCATGCGTCGGATTTTTTTTGCCCCGCTCCTGATCGCACCCTGTCTGCTGTGGCCGCGCGCGGCCGCGGCTTCCGACGCCGCGCCCGTTGCCACACAGGCCGAGTTCTTCGAGGCAAAGGTGCGGCCGATCCTGGCGGCACGCTGCCTCGACTGCCATGGTGCCGAGAAGCAAGACGGCAAGCTGCGGCTCGATTCCCGCTCCGCGCTCCTGGCGGGCGGGGACTCGGGCCCCGCCATTGTTCTGGGCCATCCCGAGCTGAGCCGGCTGGTCCAGTCGCTGCGCCACGACGGCGCGCTCAAGATGCCGCCGGCCGGGCGACTCCCGGAGGACGAGATCGCTGTCCTGACCAAGTGGGTGGGGCAGGGGGCCCCCTGGCCCGACAGCGGCTCCGCGTCATCGCCGCCGCGCCGTGCGGCCGGCCGCGCGATTAGTGAAGCGGATCGCGGCTTCTGGTCGTTCCGCCCGGTGCGCGATCCCGCTCCGCCCCCCGTTCACGACACCTCGTGGCCGCGTTCGGCGATCGATCGTTTCATTCTGTCCGAACTGGAATCGCACGGCCTGCGACCCGTGCCGGCCGCGGACCGCCGCACGCTGATCCGCCGCGCCACGTTCGATCTGGTCGGACTGCCCCCTTCGCCCGAGGAGGTGGAGGCGTTCGTGGCCGACGCCTCGCCCGACGCCTTCGCCAGGGTCGTGGATCGGCTGCTGGCGTCCCCGCACTACGGAGAACGCTGGGCGCGGCACTGGCTGGACATCGCGCGGTACGGCGAG
>JBGPMX010000235.1:0-7309 GCA_041487215.1 Planctomycetia bacterium
ACCGGGACTTCGGCTAGGGGCCAAGTGTGGCCCGCGACTCCGTCGCGGATCGGGCGACCCGCCACGGAGTGGCGGGCCACACGAGTTCTACAGCGGCACTTCGCTTGTAGTGCCCCGATTTCTCGGGGCCCATGGCGGTCAGGAGGCTCGCGGCCCATCCTGAAACCGCATCAATGCGGTCACTACGAACGGCTCACCGGTGAAGGGCTGCTGTACAACTAGTGGTCTGTCCATTCTTGTTTGGTGGGCTGTCCCCCCTGAGCACAGCGAGCGATCCCTCACCCGGACCAAGATCCTTCGCTGCGCTCGAAGACTCGCTCCGCTCAGCATGACAGCCGGTGTCACACTTAAGAATGGACAGACCACTAGGGTTCGACGAGTCGCGCCGCGCGCAGCTTGGCGCTGCGTGCACGCGGGTTGCGCTCGATCTCCGCGTCGCTGGGCGTAAGCGGCTTGCGGGTCAGCCTCTCCCAGCGCTCGCGGCGGGCGAACGCCCGCTTGACCAGCCGGTCCTCGAGCGAGTGAAAGCTGATGACGACGGCCCGGCCGCCCGCACGGAGGCACTCGGGCAACTGCTCAAGCGCTCGCTCCAGGCTGGTCAACTCCTCGTTCACTGCGATCCGCAGCGCCTGGAACACACGCGTCGCGGGGTCGATCCTCTGCCACGGCTTGCCGCGCGGCATGGCGTGGCGGACGATTTCTGCAAGCTGGTCGGTGGTCTCGATCGCGCCGCGTCGCCGGGCCTCGACGATCGCGCGCGCCACGCGTCGGCTGTGCCGTTCCTCCCCGTAGTGGTAGAAGATGTCCGCGAGGTTCTCGGCCTTCAGGCGGTTCACCAGCCGCGCGGCCGGTTCGCCAACCTGTGGGTTCATTCGCATGTCGAGCGGCCCGGCGCGTGCGAAACTGAAGCCCCGCTCCGCATCGTCGATCTGGTCCGAGGCGACGCCCAGGTCCATCAGCACGGCGTCGGCGCGGTCTACACCAAGCTCGTCCAGCACCCGCCGCAGGTCCGCGAAGTTCGCCTCGAACAAGCGCAGGTGCGCGTCCTCGAGCCGGGCACGGGCGACGGCCAGCATGGCGGGGTCGCGGTCGAGCCCGATCAGCAGGCCGCGGGGCGCGATGCGATCTGCGATGGCCCGCGCATGCCCGCCCGCACCCAAGGTCGCATCGACGATCGTCTGACCGGACAGGGGCGCCAGGTACTCCAGCACCTCGTCGAGCATCACCGGCACGTGTCGGGGTGTCGGCGCGCTATCCATACCCGGTCCTGGCTTACGGCTGCTGGGTGCGCGTTCCGGGGAGAGTTGCCAGCGGGCATATCATGGCGATCGCCTCGATTTCTGCAAGGTGGGATCGACCGGATTCTGGGCAAGCGGCGGAGGGCGGAGGGCGGAAGGGCGGAGAGCGGAGAGCGGAGGGCTACAGGGTGGGCGGATGAAAAGATGCCTACGGTTTTTGTCGTCATGTTGTGACGCTGATACCCCCCTTGTCCCCCCCTTCGCAAGGGGGGGAAGGGGGGGTATCAGCTGCCCCGGGCGCAAACGTTTCGTTCGGATCGGTCTCTCCGCCGCTGTTACTCGTGCCGCAGCGCCTCGATCGGGTCCATGCATGCGGCGCGGCGAGCCGGGTACGTGCCGAAGACGAGCCCGACCATGATCGAGATCGCGAACGCGACCATCGGAGACCAGGGCCGCACGATCGTGTGCATCACGAACAGGTAGGTGATGCCGTATGCCAGCGCAATCCCCAGGAAGACGCCGAACACACCCCCGGTGCTGGACAGCACCACGCTCTCGACCAGGAACTGCCAGGTGATGTCGCGGCGTTTGGCGCCGAGGGCGCGGCGGATACCGATCTCGCGCGTCCGCTCGGTCACCGTGGCGAGCATGATGTTCATGATGCCGATGCCGCCGACCACCAGCGAGACGGAGGCGATGGCGCCCAGGACAAGCGTGAACATGCGTTGCGTCTGCTCCGCCTTCTCGAGCAGGTCGAGCGGGACAGTGATCGCCGTGTCTTTCTGCTTGTGGTACTGGTCGATGAGCCCCTCGATGATCTCGGCGGTCTTCTTCACGTGGGCCATGTCATCGACCGCCACGGTGATCTGGCTGATGGCGAGTTTCTCGGCCTGCCACGTGCCGGCGCGGCGGTACACGATCAGCTCACCGAAGCGAACCTTGTCGGCCAGGAACGGGATGTAAACGTCTTTGTTGTAATCCTGCGCGGCCATGCTGCCGCCGACGCCGGCCGACGGGGCGCGCCGCTCGGTCACGCCGATCACGCGGTAGTACTGGCTCTCGTCGATGCGGATCGATCGTCCGATCGGGTCCTGGATCGGGAAGAGCGTCTCGGCCGTCTCGGCCCCCAGCACGGCGACGTTCTCGAATCGCTCGTTGTCGAGCGCGGTGATGAACCGTCCCTGGCGCAGACGCAGCCCGTTCAGCTCGAGGAAATTCGGCAGGGCCGCGACCACGCGCCCCTCGAGCTTGTGGTCGAGGTAGCGGATGTCCTTGCGGAACTCGCGCATCGGTGTGGCGGAGACGACGCTGGGGATGGTGTCGGTGATGCGCTCGAGGTCCTGCTCGGTCAGGCCGTACTCGAGCAGCCCCTGCCGCTTCTGTTCCTTGCTGTCTTCGGTCGGTTTCACGCTGCGTACGATGATGTTCGTGGCGCCGAGGTCCTTGATCTGCTGGATGGCCTCATGGCGCGCTCCTTCGCCCACGGCAAGCATGACGATCACTGAACCGACGCCGAAGACGATGCCAACGACGGTGAGCGTGGAGCGCAGCTTGTGCAGGGCGAGGCTCTTGAGTCCCAGGCGGAGTGTGCGGAGTTCGAACATCGCCCCACCTAGGATCGTTTCAGCCGTCTCCGAAGGCGTGTGCGTCGGGAGCCGTGTTACACGGCAAGAACGCGCACGCCTTCGGCTTGCGGTTCAACGACGGTTCAACGGTGCTTCGCTCACTGCGGTTTCGCGCGGGCGACGGCGGGAGGCTGCTGGGTCGGCGCGGCGGGGACGGGCGGCGCGGCACCGCCGTTTTTCTCGCTGGCCTTGGTCTCGGAGGCCATGCGGGCGCGCGCGTTGAGCGCCACCGGCTCCCCCTCGCTCAGCCCCTGCTGGACCTGGATGAACTTGTCGTTGTTATCGCCGACCGAGAGCGTGCGACGCTCGGCCTTGCCGCGGTCGTCGAGCACATAGGCATAGTGCTTGCCCTCGCGTTCCGTCACCGCCTCGACGGGAACAATCAGCGCGTCGGCGACCTCGGTGACCTTGACCTTCACCTCGGCGGTCATGCCCGGTTTGATGCCCACATCGGGCACGTCGTCGATTTTGACGATGGTCACGTATTCCTTGACGCCCCCCTCGTCCCAGTAGCCGCGGGAGTCGGCGAGCATGGAAACGGTGTCGACAGTTCCCTCGAGCACCAGGTTGGGGAAGGCGTCGATGCGTATCTCGGCCTTCTGCTCGGGCTTGACCTTCTTGACCATCGATTCGTGGATCTTGACCTTCACCTGCATGCGTGCCAGGTCGGGAAGGCTGAACAGGGTCTGCTGGAAGTGCACCATGGCGCCGGCCTGGATGCGCGCGCTGGGGTCATAGTAGCGGTCCTTGGAATAGACCAGGATGCCGTCCTGGGGCGCGCGGACCACGCAGCCGTCGAGCTGCTTTTGCAGGCGTTCGAGCTCGTTTTTCTCGAGCCGGGCCGTCTCCTCGGCCGCCTCGTGATCGGTGTCGGCCTTGGCGACGGTCGCGTTGCTCGAGCGTTTGGTCCGCTGCAGGTCCCGCACGGCCTCCTCTGCCTTGGCGCGCAGCTCGACCTCCTGCCGCTGGCGCGTGAACTTCTCCAGCACCTCGAGCTTGGCCTCGTCGCGTTTCAGGTTGTACTCCGCGCGCGCGACCTCCTGCTCGCGCCAGGCGAGCTGCTCCGGCGTGCCGAACCCCTTTTTCACGAACTTGCGGTAGTTCACGAGGCGGTCCTTGGACTCTTCAAGTTCCTTGTGCGCGAGGGCGATCGCTCCCTTTTTGTCCTCGACCTCCACCAGGTACTCCCCTTCGATGTATTTGACGCGATCGAGATCGGCGAGCTTGAGCGTGAGGTCCGCCTTGGCCACCTCGCTCTCGCCCTTGTTCTTGGCGATATCGAGCTCCTCGTAAGTCGCCTTGGCCTTCCCCTCGGCCTGCTTCACCTTGACCTGGTGCTCGCTCACCTTGCGCGTGATGTCCGCGGCATCGAACCGCACTACCACCTGGTCCTTGGTGACGCGCGTCCCTTCCGGCAGGATTTCGACAATCTTGTTCTGGTAGCCCTCGACCTCGCAGCGCGCATCGACCGTCTTCGAGCTCTCCATCTCGCCGCGTTCGGTGACCGTGATGGGGAGGGGCGCGCGGGTGACGTGTGCGGTGATCTCGGTGCTTGCGGCCGATGGGGCGGTGAGCCAGTGGCTGGCGGCCCAGGCGGCCCCGAGCGTCACGGCGGCCGCGGCTACGGCGTTGCGCGCCACCCGGCCGAAGCGCCCGCGCCGCGCAGGCGCCGGCGCGAGCGCGGATGCCATCCGCCGCGTGGCTCGAGCGGGGGGCGGAAGTTCGTCGCGGGCAATGATGCTCATGGTTCGGTACCGACGCGGATGGACGGGCGTTCGAACGCTACGACGTGCTGTGCACGCGTCGAAGCTGCCCGAGCGGCCGCGGCCAGCGGCGGGTGACCGCGCGGGGGCCCGGGGTAACGGCGTGCAGCACTATCGGGGTCGGCTACCGCGGGAGGCTGTCGATCAGCCTGCTCCACCGGCGAGTGTTTATTATATGGTGGGCAGGACCCCCTTCACAACCGAAAGCCATGAGCGGCCCTGCTGCTCACGGCCGGGCCGTGGCGGACGCGATCGGTTCCATTCGATCGCCGCGCGGCGCCGGTTGGCCGCTCCCCGGCCGCGCCAGCCGGCCCGCTCTCGCTTCGTTGTAGAGACCGCGGTCGTCGAGCTCGAGCGCTTCCAGGTCGAGCAACAGCTGCATGCGGCCGCTCTCGTAGCTGACCCACGTGCTGATCAGCGTGTTCTTCGCCTGCAGCAGCTGGTTCAGGGCTTGCAGCACGTCCTGCGTCGCGGTGGTGCCCCGCGCATTCACATCGACGAGCAGCTGGTCGCGGGTTTGCTCCACCTGCCGGGCCGCGATAATGAGGCTTTCGCGCGCGATGTAGAAATTGAGCCGGTCCGTCTCGAGCTGCCGCAGGTCGCGGCGGAGCGCCTGCTCGATCCTGTCCGCCAGCCCCGTGTACGAGCGGCGTTGCCGCTGGTAGCGCACGAGCTGCGTGCGGTACAAGTTCCGCTCCGCCTTGCGGTCGAGCGGCCCGTCGAACCGGAAACCGACCCGGTAGCTGGACGCGGACGAGGAGAACGCGAGCGGGTTGTTGCCGCCCGGCGGCGTGGCAATGTTGGCGTCGAAGAAGAGATCGAGATCGGCCTCGAGCGCGTCGGCCGCCACGGTAATGCGACGCCACTCGTCCACCCCCCGAGCCCGCTCGTTCAACAGATCCAGCCGGTTCTCGCGCGCGTACGCGATCGCGCTCGCCAGGTCGATGTCGACCGGCTTGAGCCGGATGAGGTACACGCGGGTCTGCGTCTGGAGCACGAACAGCTCCGCCTCGAGCGATGACTCCTGGCGGGACAGCTTCTGGAGCAGCTCCCAGTTCTGCGTGCGGTGCTCCTCGGCGAACTGCTCGGCGGCCTTGGCGATGGTCTCGCCCAGCTCTTCGAAGTCGATAACGAGCTCGGCGATCCGTTCGCGCAGCTCGTCGTACGCGGCTCGCTCGCTGAAGCCACGCGTGGTCCCGGTAGGCTCTGCCGCATCGGAGATCCGCGTGCCCCAGCGCTCGAGCTCCTCGCCCGCCTGGTCCAGCAGCTTGCCCAGGCGCTCGTGCAGCGCCCGGAGGTCGTCGATGCCCGTGCGGAGTTCGGCGAGCGAGGGCGCCTGCTCGGCCTCGCGATACTGCGCCACGAACCGGTCCGACTCCTCCTGGAGCCGCGTCAGTTCGGGATCGTTCAGCTGGAACGGCGCCAGCAGCGTGTCGTCGAGCGCGGTCGGCACGCCCGGAGGCAGCCCGAGCGTGAGCTTGTAACTGTCCAGCAGCGTCTCGAAGCCCGCCGTCGCCTGGGTGAGGTTCAGTCGGCCGGTCTGGTAACTCTGGAACACCTGGTCGACCTGGATCGTGGAGACGTTGCCGATTTCCTGGAGCGCCTCGTAGAGCCGCAGGTTGCGCTCGAGGCTGGCCACGTTCGCCTCGAAGTTCCGGATGTTCTGCAGCTGCAGCAACAGCGACAGGTAGCCGCCCTGGCCTGTGGTCACGGCGACGTAGAACTGCTTGCGGAACCGGGCGAAGTCGCGTACCGCGTAGAGCACGTTGCGCTCGCCCTGCGTGAGCGCCTCCAGCCGCACCTCGCGGCCCGCCCGGCGCAGCACAGGCTGCAAGAAGTGCACCCCGATGCTCGACGTCGCCGTGCGCGTGTTGGCGCCGGTGAACTCCCATACGAAGGTGTTGGCGAAATCGACCAGCAGCTGGCCCCCCGTGGCCAGGGCGCGCGTGAAGCCGATGTCCGACGACGTGGTCAGCGTGTTGCTCTCGTTGCCGCCGGGCGGCGTACTGCTCGTGCCGAAGTGATCGTAGAACGTCGTGGTTCGGGCGAACCAGTGCAGCGCGAACTCGTAGCGGTTGAGCGACAGGGCGAGCGCCGACAGGTAGAGATCTTCGAGGGCCGCCTGGTACTCGCGGCTGTTCTCGATGCCCAGCTCGACGGCGCGCTCCGGAGTGAGCGCCAGCTGGCCGTCCGCCGCGAGCGACAACGCGTCCCGCCAGCTCGCGTTCTCGATCGACGGGGCGTCGCCGTCCTTGTGCCACGAGCAGGAGCCGCGCAGGCAGTTCGGGCAGTGCATCACCCGGTGTGCGATGGGATCGTCGGGCGGCAGGGGCGGGTGATCCCGATCGGTCGGGTCCGCCAGCCGGGAACTGGACGCGGGCTCGATGGACAGCGACGGGATCGCCTGCTGCGACGCCTCGGTCTTGTCCGCCAGGATCTGGTATGTTTCCCGGTCGGCGTCACGCCGGTAATGCCCGCGCGAGCAGCCGGGCAGGCCCGCCGCCGCCAGGGCGCAGGCGGCGAGCACCGCGTGGAGCGCGCAGCGGCCACCGGCCGAGCGATCAGCGTCGTCCGCGGATGCCATGGCGCGCGATTCTCCCGGCTCCCTTGCGAGAAGAGACAATGAGCGGACGCATGCGGAAATGGAGAGGGGAGATGGTGCTCAAATAAGCCGAATCGGCCG
>JBGPMX010000236.1:0-7278 GCA_041487215.1 Planctomycetia bacterium
TCGATCAGGCAGAGCCGCTGTTCGAGCGGACACTCGCACAGCGCCAGGCACAGTTCCGCCCCACCCATTCCCAGACGCTGCAAACTTTGGATGGACTCGCCAGCGCGTACAAGGCGGCGGGTCAACTGGACAAAGCCCTGCCGCTGTTCGAGCAGACATACAACACTCAGCAGGCAAGATTCGGCCCCGATCATCCCCACACGCTGGCCACGCTGCACAACCTGGGCATGGCATACCTGGCTGCCGGGCAGCCCGCGAAGGCGCTACCGCTCCTTGAGCAGGCAGTGGAGAGGCAAACATCCCAATTCGGCTCGAACCACCCCGACACACTCGTCTTCCGTCACAATCTAGCCCTTGTGTACCGGGACTGCGGCCGGCTGCAGGAGGCTGTGGAGCTCCTCGAAAACACGCTCGAGATGCAACAGGCACAGCTTGGCGCCGACCATCCTCACACGTTGCAAAGCATGAATTCCTTGGGCAGCGTTTATCAGGCGACGCGGCAGCCTGCCAGAGCCCTGGCGTTGTTCGAACAAGTGCTGAAGGAACAACAAGCGAAGCTCGGTCCTGATCATGCCCACACGCTGGCCACACAACATAACTTGGGCATGGCCTACGTGGCCGCCGGACAGGCGGCCCATGCCCTACCGCTACTGGAACAGGCGGTGAAGAAGCAAGCAGCGCAATTCGGCTCGGACCACCCCGAGACACTCGTTTTCATGTACAATCTGGCCGTCGCGTACCGGGACTCCGGACAGTTGGAAAAGGCCCAGTCCCTTTTCGAAGCGACGTTGGCCAAGCAACAAGCGCGGTTGGGCCTCGAACATCCCCAGACGCTGATCAGCATGGACAACCTGGCGCACGTCTTTGAGGTCCAGGCCCAGTTCGACAAGGCGGAGCCTTTGTTGTGGTCCCTGCTTCGGCACGCTCAGCAGAGTGACGGCCCCCAATCGATCGCGGCCGCGCACAGGCTGACCAACCTGGGATTCAACCTGCTCCGCCAACTGCAGATCGCCAAGGCCGAACCGCTCCTGCGCGAAAGTCTCCACCTGTTCGAACAGTCGTTTCCCGACGCCTGGGAGCGGTACCAGGCCCAGAGCCTGCTGGGGGCGGCACTGGCGGGTCAGAAGCAGTACGTCGCCGCCGAGCCGCTGCTCGTGCAAAGCTACGAGGGACTGAAAGATCGCGAAGCCAAGATCCCGACAACGCGCAAGGCGGTTCTGCCCGAAGCCCTCCAACGGATCGTGCAGCTCTACGATGCCTGGGGCAAGCCCGGCCCGGCAGCCGAGTGGCGTAAGAAGTCGGCGGAAGCGATGGCCGTGGAAAAGTCGGCGGCCAAGCCATAACAAACTGTCAAATTCCCGGGCGTCGCGGATAAGCCGGCACCAGGGGTTGTCCCGCTGTCTCACCCAAGGCCGCCGCCCGCTTACGTCGGCTCGGTCCCCCCTGCGCTGTACGCTGGGAGAAATGCGCGCCAGCTCCGGCCAGCTCAATGCCGCCCCCCAGCCCTCTCCCGACCCCGGTGGTTCGTTTCTCTTCTTTGTGCCCTTTGACGGTTTTGCCAAACGGCACGCTGATGCCGCGCGTGCGGGTGGAGGCAGGACCCGCCGGGCGCCGGCTACCACTCCCCAGCGTCCGCGCCGCCCCTGTCGAAGTATGTTTGTGCAAGCGGACCCGCCCCCTTGCCCCCGGTCCACCCGCCGCTATGATCCGCAAATTGCTCAAGACGGAACCGCTCGGCTGGTACATCGCCGGCTGCCTCGCCGCCGCGTTCGCGTGCGTGTTCACCTACAACATCGCGGACCCGGACCTGTGGGGCCACGTACGTTACGGCGCGGACATGCTCGAGCGTGGCCGGCTTTTTCTGACCGACCCGTATTCCTACACCAGCCACGATTTCTTGTGGATCAACCATGAACTCCTGTGCGAGTTCTTGCTCGGTTACCTCGAGCCGCGTTCGGGCGCGTTCGGGCTCATCGCCTGGAAGCTGCTCATGGGAGCCATCACGGTCGGCTGCATCGCGTGGTCCCATCGCCGCAACCGGTTCGAGCCGGTCACGATCGTGCTCATCGCGGTTTTGCTGGTGCTCAACCTTCGCCTGGGCTGGGTCGTCCGCCCGCAGATTTTCACGTACACCTTCCTCAGCGTGCTCGTGCTGCTCTTGACCGAACACAGCCGAGGAAGCGATCGAGCGATCTGGTTCGCCCCGCCGCTCATCGCGGTCTGGACGAACGCCCACGGCGGGTTCGTCGCCGGCTTGTGCATCCTGGCGGCCTACGCCGGGACGACCGCGCTTGAGCAGCTCTGGCGGCGGGCGCCCGGATCCATCCGCCGGCTGTTCCCGCTGGCCGCGGTGGTCTGCCTGTCGGCCGGGGCGACCCTGCTCAACCCGTACGGCGTCCGCCTGCTCACCTGGACCTGGGAATCCCTGACATGGCCCCGTCCGGAGATCGCGGAGTGGGCAGCCGTTCCGTTCTGGAGCCTGGAATACGCGGGGTTCAAAAGCCTGGTGGCTGTGGCGGCAGTCTCTCTAATCGGTTCCCGTTTGCCGCGCGATCCGGCGCGCGTCGTGATCCTTCTGCTGACCGCGGTGCAGGCGTTCCTGCATCTGCGGCACATCCCGCTCTTCGCGATCTGTGCCGCCTACTGGGTGCCGGAGCACACGGACCACTGTGTACGGCGGCTGCGCGAGTGGGCCGGTCGTGCGGCCAGACTCAGCGACGCCGACACCGCCGCCCAAGCGATGTATAAGCTGCTCTTCACCGGGCTCGGACTGATGTTCACGGGGATTGCGTTCACTCAGATGGCGTGGCTGCGGGTCGACAAGGCGGTGTACCCGGTATCGGCGTGCGAATTCATCGCCGAGCGGAGCCTCGAAGGCCGGATGGTAACCGAGTTCAACTGGGGGCAGTACTGCCTCTACGCCTTCTGGCCCCGGATTCTCGTCTCCGTCGACGGCCGGTTCGACACGTCGTACTCGCGCGAGGTGCTGGACCTGAACCTTGATTTCATGATGGGGGACCACCCTCGCTGGCGGCACCGCTCGCCCAAGACCGGTCCGTTCCAGCCCGATCGCGTGCTCGACGTGGGCGTACCGAACCTGGCTCTGATCGATCGCGGACGCACCGAGTGCGTACGCGTCATCGCGAAGCGGCCCGACTGGGCGCTGCTCTATCAGGATGCTCTGGCTCAGCTCTGGGGACGGCGCGCGATTTACGACGATCCGGCAGCGCCGACCTACATCCCGCCGAGCGAGCGACGGATCAGCGATGCGCCGCAGGAGGGACAGGTTGCCTACCCCGCGGTTCCTCTGGCGAGCCGCGCGGCCGGCGCCGCGCGCTGGGTAACTCGCTGAGGCCAAGCGCTCATGTACGCCACATCGACTCCCGAATCCGATGCGACGCCGGGCGGCCCCGCCCGGTCATGGGGCGGCACGGCATGGCTCGCCGCCGCCATCGCCGTCGGTGCGCTGCTGCGTTGCCATGCGCTGCGGTTCAGCTACCTCTGGCTGGACGAGTTTGTCACGCTCTGGTCCATCGGCGGCGCGGGGTACCGGGACATGCTGGACCGGGCGCTGCACTGGACGGGGAGCGGCCCTCTGTTTGTTCTGTGCTACCGCGCCACGCGAGACGTGCTGGGACCGTCGGATGCGGCAATCAAACTACCGGGGATCGTGACCGGCACGCTGGCGATCTGGGCGGCCTGGTGGGCCGCTCGAGCGATCTTCGGACGCAAGGACACGGCCCTGGTCGCCGCGTGGTTCGTGGCGCTCGGACCTCAGTTCATACACTTCTCCCAAGAAGCCCGTCCGTATATGCCCGCCGTGCTCTTGGGCACGACCGGAATGGCATGCGTCGCGTCCTGGCTGCGCAGCGGGCGGCGCGCGATGCTGGCAGGAGCGATGCTGTCGCTGCTCGCGGCGATCGGCTTTCACCTGTTTGCCGTTCTGCTTCTGCCGGCACAAGGCGTAGCGGTGCTGTGGCAGGGATGGTCGGCGCGCTGGCCGCGCCGGCGCTGGCTGGAATGGGCGGCGGCGCAGCTGGTCTTGCTGGCGGGTCTTCCCGTCGTCGCCGTTCAGTTTGGCATGCTCTCTGGCAGGCAGTCGAGCATGCTCTTCGAGACGTCGCTCGCCATGCCGACCCGGCAGAGCCTGGACCACGATCTGTCCCATCAGATCGCCGCCCAAGCGGGCGTCGCGCTGGTCGGGCTCGCCGTGTGGTGTGCGGCACGCCTGCTGCCCCGTTCGCTGCTGAGCGAAGCCTGCCGTTCGCACGCCCCCGGGCTGCGCCTGGTGGCCATCTGGTTCATGCTGCCGACGGTCCTGGTCACGGTGCTGACCGAGCTACGCCTCATCGACAATTGGCCGCGCTACTACTTCCTGTTCATGCCGGGGCTGGTCATCGCTTCCGCGTGGATAGCCACCTGCGCGTTCCCACGCTCCCTGGCACGTGTGCTCACCGCGGTGATGCTGCTCGGAATGGTCAGCGAATACAACTTGGTGGGGGGGGTGCCGTCGTGCCGGCTCAACACCGCCTGGCTGAGCTTCGCCGAGGCGCGCGGTGAGCTTGCCCGTCGCACCGGGCCAACCGATCTGGTGCTGAGCCGTGCGGGCCTGATCGAGGGGAACGCGCCCCTGTTCCTGGACGACCCTCGCGGTCTCAGCTACCTGAGATGCTTCCTGGAGACCGGCGATGTGCCGCTGCAAGCGCAGCACGTGCCGCTGCCGTTCAGCGTCGAGGGCCCCGCGACCCGCGCGTACCTCGCGGCTGTGGCGCGGGACCAGCTCGAGGTACGCCGCGACTTCTGGCTCGTAAACGTGAGCCCCTGCGACTTCGACTATCGAGAGTGGGTGCGGGAGCGGTTCGGAGATGAGTTTCGCAAGGTCGAAGAGCGCAATTACGCGAGCGTCGTGCTCTGCCATTATGTGCGGCCGAGCGCGATCGATTCCGGCTCATAAAAAAAGGACCCCCGATTTGGTTAACACAACCGTCTCGGAGGTCCTGTGCCAGCGGTCATAGGGAGTGGGGGGAGGCGGCGAATCCCGAAGTCCCTGATCCCCCGTCTTCGCACTCGGACGGTTCCTTACCCAAGGCAGCCGCCATACCAAAGCGCGTCGGGGGCACGAAGTCGAGGAGTTCCCGGAGCACAAACCTTTTTCCTATAGTCATTTGCATCTCGCCTCCTTTTCCCGAACATTGTCCTCGCTAAAATCATCGGACGGGCGTTTGGAGGTCACTCCGATTGTCTGAGCAGTCGGACTGACCGCACGAGCGAAATCGAGATGGGGCCTGCGGGATGGGCGCGCAAAAAAACCCCCGGTCCATCGAGGGGGCAGGGACCGGGGGATCTCACGGGGTCGCTCCCGTTAAACTCAGAGTTTTAAAGCCGGACGCCTTGCGGCGACCGACTTCAAGCTCACTGAGGAGACGTGGAAGCATTTAGCAAGGGCAGTGCCAAAACGGTTTGGGGTGCCGCCGGGATCCCTGTTCTGCATGGCCGCTTGCACGTAACCCGTTGATCGGCCATGAGCTTTGAATTGTGACCGCGGCGCGGGAAAGGAGCCGAGGTCCGCGCTCTCCGCCGGTTGAGCCTGTACGATCTCGCGATGCTTCACTGTCTAATTTTGCAGCAGCGCAGCGGGTTGCCTACAATCCAGCGTCTCGGCGCAGCTCTTGGCCGGTGGGAGGAATCGGGTGAATCGCGCGCAGGGCGAAGAACCGATCGAGCCGGGTTCGCCCGGCCCTCTGAGCTTGCGACGCCGGGATCAGATCCTGATCGGCGTCGCTGCCGGATTTGCGCTCATCTCGATAGCGTTCTACTGCCTCCGGACGGGCGGTGGCGGGCGGTATCCGATCGAGCTGGATCAGCAGCCTGATTTTGCCGCTCAATACCGCATCGACCTGAATAATGCGACGTGGGTCGAATGGACACAGCTGCCGGGCATCGGGCAGAAGCTGGCCAAGAGCATCGTCGAGGAGCGTGCGCAGCACGGCCCATTCCGCGACGCCGAGGACCTGAAGAGGGTCCGCGGCATCGGCAAACAGCGCATCGAGGCGATCCGCCCCTTTCTCCGAACGGAACCGAGTGCCCAGCCGGGCGAAACGACGGACGCGAGTGAGGCGCCATGAGCGTGTTCCAGTTGCGAAGCCCGTTTGCCCCGGCCGGCGACCAGCCGCGCGCGATCGAGCAGCTAGTGACCGGGCTGCGCGAGGACCGCAAGTGCCAGACGCTCATGGGGGTCACCGGTTCAGGCAAGACGTTCACCATGGCCAACGTCATTGCGCAGGTAGGCAAGCCGGTTCTCGTGCTCTCCCACAACAAGACCCTGGCAGCGCAGCTGTACGGCGAGTTCCGCGAGTTCTTTCCCCACAACGCGGTCCATTACTTTGTCAGCTACTACGACTATTACCAGCCCGAGGCGTACATTCCGCAGCGCGACATCTACATCGAGAAGGACGCGGCGATCAACCAGGAGATCGATCGGCTGCGCCTGGCCGCGACCAGCGCGCTCATGACGCGATCAGATGTGATCATCGTGGCCAGCGTGTCGTGCATCTACGGGCTCGGCTCCCCCGAGGACTATCGCCGCATGATGGTGCCGCTGCGCGTCGGCGCCGCGATCGACCGGGACGATATGCTTGCCCGACTGATTGATATCCAGTACGACCGCAATGACGTCGCCTTCGTGCGCGGCAAGTTCCGGGTGCGGGGGGACGTGGTCGAGTGCTGGCCGGCGTACGAGGAGGTCGGCTTCCGCATCGAGCTCTGGGGGGACGAGATCGAGAGCCTGGCGGTCATCAACCCGACGTCGGGCGAGGTGCTGCGCCAGGCCGAGGAGTTGTTCATCTATCCGGCCAAGCACTTCGTGATGCCGGAGGATCGCATCGCCGGGGCGCTCGATGCCATCAAGGCCGAACTGGAGGCGCGGCTCGACGAACTGCGTGGCGCCGGCAAGCTGCTCGAGGCGCAGCGGCTCTCGGCACGCACGCGGTTCGACATGGAGATGCTCCGCGAGACGGCTTACTGTCCGGGGATCGAGAACTATAGCCGGCCTCTCAGCGGCCGGGCACCGGGCCAGCCACCGTATACGTTGTACGACTTCTTCCCGGACGACTACCTGCTTCTGGTCGACGAATCGCACGTGACGATCCCGCAGGTACGCGGCATGTCCGCCGGTGACCACAGCCGCAAGACCACGCTGGTCGAGCACGGCTTCAGGCTGCCCAGCGCGCTCGATAACCGGCCGCTACGATTCGACGAATGGGAGAAGCGGATCCGGCA
>JBGPMX010000237.1:0-7266 GCA_041487215.1 Planctomycetia bacterium
GAGGCGCAGCTCAACATCATGCGCACGCACGGGGTGCTCATGGCCCGCTTCGTGAAGCTCTTCCGGTCCCACGGCATTTCACCGCCCCAGTACAACATCTTGCGTATTCTGCGCGGCGCGAGCGGGGAGGGGCTTCCCTGCCTGGGCATTGCCCAGCGCATGGTCACGCGCGTGCCGGACATCACTCGCCTGGTGGATCGGCTCGAGCGGGCGCGGCTGGTGCAGCGTTGCCGCACGCGCGTCGACCGCCGCGTCTGCCTGGTGCGACTCACCGAGCGCGGCCGCGGCCTGCTCGCCGCGCTGGACGAGCCGGTGCAGGCGGCGCACCGCGAAAACCTGGGGCATCTCACCCGCCCGGAGCTGGTCCGATTGAGCCAGCTCATGCAGAAGGCCCGCGGCGGACCAACGGGCCGCCCGTAAGGGCCCGCGCCAAAATAACTTGACCAAGTGACCCACTTGAACGAGAGAATTCGCCGCGGATGGAGTGTGGAGTGTGCTTCACGTCGCCCGACCCGAACGGCCATGAAGCTCGGCGGATTCTCTCTTTCCAAGTTGAACCGAGGTACGGGGAAATCGCCATGAAAGCGTATGAGCTCCAAGAGAGCTTTGGGATCGATGCGATTCAGCGGGTCGAGCGGCCGCGGCCGGAGCCGGGGCCCGGTCAGGCGCTGGTTCGGGTGCATGCCACGTCGCTGAACTACCGCGACCTGATGGTCGTGAAGGGGCTATACAACCCGAAGATGCGGCTGCCGCGCACGCCGCTCTCGGACGCCGCCGGGGAAGTCGAGGCGACCGGGGCGGGGGTCACGCGCGTCCGGGTCGGAGATCGGGTGGCCGGCATCTTCATGCAAGGCTGGCTGGAGGGGCCGCTCACGGAGCTGAAAGCGAAGTCGGCGCTCGGCGGCGCACTCGACGGCGTGCTCGCCGAGTATGTTGTCCTGGACGAGCAGGGGCTGGTGCATATCCCCCCGCACCTGTCCTACGAGGAGGCGTCCACGCTCCCCTGCGCGGCGGTGACCGCCTGGAATGCGCTCATGGGCGTTGGCTTGGAACCCGGCGAGACTGTTCTCGCGCTCGGTACGGGAGGCGTCTCGATCTTCGCGCTCCAGTTCGCGCGGCTGGCCGGAGCCCGTGTGCTTATTACCTCGAGCAGCGACAAGAAGCTCGAACGTGCCGGGCAGCTCGGCGCCTCGGATGGCATCAACTACCGCTCCGTGCCGGACTGGGACAAGAAGGTGCGGGATCTGACAAGCGGAACCGGCGTGGACCACGTCGTCGAGGTGGGCGGAGCGGGAACGCTGCCCCTATCCTTGCGCGCCGTCCGCGTGTCGGGACACATCGCGCTCATCGGCGTTCTGTCCGGTAATGCGGGGGAGGTCAACCCGCTGCCCGTACTGGTGAAGAACATCCGCCTGCAAGGAATCTTCGTGGGATCGCGCGCGATGTTTGACGCGATGAACGGGGCGATCACCCTGCATAAGCTCGCGCCGGTGCTCGACCGCGTGTTCCCATTCGAGCAGGCGCGCGAGGCGCTGCGCTATATGGAGAGCGGCGCGCACTTCGGCAAGATCGTCATCCGGGTTTGAGGGTGGGCGGGTCACGCCCCACGAAGCGCAGCGGAACCGGGCGAGGGCGATCCCACGAACTCTTGAAAACTCGCAGCGAGGCAGCCGTCGATGGGCCGGTTCTTCCCGACCACGTACATCAAGTGGACGGAACCAAGATCGATCCGGCGTGCCGTAGTCTCTTACGAGACACTGGCACCGTCGCTTCCACGCTGGTTATTCATCGGTTTCTTGCTGGTCTTTGTCGGCGGTGCCTTTCTCAATTGGCTGCTACTACGAATCCATTTCGGCGGACCAGCGCCCCCGCTGGCTCTGGTGATTCTCTTCGGTGTCGAAGCGGCAATCCTCGTTGGCTACAAGGCTCCGCAGTTGGTTCGTTGCTTGCTGCGATTTTGCCCCTCCGTCATCGTGCTCACCGAGCGAGGGATTTCCCGCGTGATCGGCAATACGGCCCAGTGCTGGCGATACGAAGAAATCGGTTCGTGCCGGATTGTCGACCGCGCGCGTGGCCATCTGCCTCCTCTTTCCGTGCTCATCCTGACCGACCAGGCAGGGCACGAGTCGGTCATCGGCATCGACGGCTCGTTGTGCCGGCAGGAACTCAGGCGGGTCCTGGAACGGCAGGGCGTCTCCGTGGTGACTGAATCAGTTGCTGAAACCGCGTGTCACCCCGCAGAACAGTTCCGCAGCCTCCTATGACTCTCATTCCTCGCGATGCTCGACCGGGAAGCTCGCCTGGTATTTGTCGAAGACCGTAACCACCAGCTTGCCGTGCCGGTCCTGGATCTCCTTGACCTCGACTGCCACCGGCTGGGTGCCCGGCCCGGAATTCTCTGAGAACGCGGCGTCGACCAGCGGCTTCTTGTCCTGGCCGTATGCGTAGAGCCGCCAATCATCCTCCGAGACCTGGCGCACAGCGAGCAGTAGCACGGCGATCCGGTGCTCGTTCCCCTTGTCGTCCGTCACCGAGACCGTGCGCAGCTTGTCGGCATCGGCCGGCTTGCCGTTCGAACTCGGCGTGATGTGATAGAGGAACAGGTAGCCGAGCGGTGCGCCGGGGTCGGTCTGGACCGCCGGGTCGGGATTCCCTTCCTTCACTCCCTTGCACGGCACCAGGATGGCGCCGGCCTTTTCCGGATAATGTACCCCCACCGCCTGGTCGGCGTCCGGGTCGATCTTGACCTGCGGGTTCTCGATCTTGGCGGCCGCCTCAGCCAGCTTCTTGCCGATTTCGCGCGCCTTCTCCGGCTCGATCGGATCCAGCTTGTCCTGGAGCGATACGGCGGCGAAGGCCGCGCAGGCATAGAGCGCAAGCACCGGCAGCAAGAGTTTCTTCATGGTTGTCTCCCGTGTTCGGTCCAGAAGGGGGGGCGAACGAGCGCCCACGCGGCCTGCGTTGTAATTGCGCAGAGGGACGTAGTCAAGTGCGCGCAAGCTGTTCTATAGTGGAGGACCGCTAGCCCGGTGGCCACCAGATCGAGGCGAGACTTTCTCATGAAACCAAACGCTTGTCTCCGTGCCGCGTTCTGCATGTTCCTCGCTGCCTGCGCCAGTGTCGTGCTCGACCATCGGGTGTGTGCGGGCGAGGCGGCCCACCCCGAGCGGCCCAAGCTGGTCGTGCTTATCGTCATCGATCAGTTCCCCGCCTGGGTGTTGCCGCGCGTCGAGCCGCACTGCGGCGCGAACGGTTTTCGGCGGCTCATGGACGAGGGGGCGTGGTTCGAGCAGGCGTACTATCCGCAATCCGCCACGCTGACGGCAGTCGGTCACGCCACGATTGCTTCCGGCGGTCTCCCGGCCGGTCACGGCATTCCCGGAAATAACTGGTACGATCGCGCGACTGATCGCGAGGTCTATTCGGTCGAGGACAAGACGGTGAGCGTGGTGGGATCGCCCGTGGCGGGGGAGCTGCAGGTCAGCCCGCGGAACCTCACCAGCACCACGTTCGCGGACGAGTGGCGGATCGCAAGCGGGTTTCGCGCCAAAGCGGTGGCGCTGAGCGCAAAGGATCGCAGCGCGATCCTGCTGGGCGGCCAGACCGGGACGGCGTTCTGGTATGGCGCCAAGAGCGGGCGGTTCCTCTCGAGCACCTACTATTTTCCGGACGCCAAGCTGCCCGCGTGGGTGGCGCGGTTCAATGCCGCGCGCCCCGCCGATCAGTTTCTCCGCGCCGCGTGGACGCCGCTGCTCGATCCTGAGTCCTACGCCGCCCCGCCGGACGACCGCCCGTTCGAGATCGATCACCCGGGACTCGGTCATACCTTCCCCTACGTTCTGGGCAAGGACAACCTGCCGCTCGGCCCGGACTTCTACAAGCTGCTCCTGGTCACGCCGCAGGGGAACGAGTTGCTGGTCGATTTCGCGCTTGAAGCGGTCACGGCCGAGCGGCTCGGTGACCGCGGTATGACCGATGTGCTCTGCCTGAGCCTGACCGCCAACGACTACGTGGGCCACGCCTTTGGCCCGGAGAGTCTCGAGTACATGGATTTGGCCGTGCGGACCGATCGCTTGCTCGCCCGGCTGTTCGCGGCGCTCGACGACCGCCTCGGTGCGGGTTCGTGGGCCGCCGTGCTGACGAGCGACCACGGATCGAGTCCGTCGCCGGACTATCTGCGGGAGCACGGCTTGGACGTTGGCAAGGTCGATCCGGACGAGATCGTGAAGGCAGCCGACGCGGCGCTCGATGCCGCGTTCGGCTCGGACGACTGGGTCGCTCCGTACAACGATCCCGGCGTCACGCTGCGGACCGAAGCGCTGCGGCGGCACAAGGCATCGCCGCGTGACGCGCAGCGGGTTGCGGCCGAGGCGATCCGGGCGGTACGTGGTGTCGCGGACGTGTTCGCCATGAGCCAGCTGGCGGCGGCGGATTTTCCCCCAACCGCCCTGGCCCGCGCAGCACGGGCCACGGTCCACCCCTCGCGCGGGCCGGACCTGGTCGTGGTCCCCAAGCCCTACTGGTTCCTCTCCAAGGAAATGACCAAGCACGCGGCGATGCACGGCACGCCGTATCCCTACGACACGCACGTGCCGCTGTTCTTCTATGGGCCCGGCATCGCGGCGGGACGCCACGGCGAGCGCGTGGCGATGACCGATCTTGCCCCGACGGTTTGCGCGTATCTGGGCATCCCGGCGCCGAGCGCGTGTGAAGGCCAGTCGCTGCTCGAGCGGTTGAAGCGGGGCGCGGGCGCCGCTCGTTGATGGGGGCGGCCTCTCATCCCCGTCCTCGGCTGATGAAAGGCACGCACGTTCCAGCGGATCTACGCACGGATGCCGATGACCGATCCGAAGCGTGCGAGCGTGCGAGCGTACAAGCCGCACTAGACGACGGCGGCGCGGTCAAGCGAGGCGAGTGGCTTCTTGAGGATGCGTGAGTTGCGGCGGCTCGCTTCCCACTGCTGCCGCCGCGCGGCGGGCAGGTCGGCGGCGCTGGCGTCCTGGAAGCCCCCCTTCTGTTGGAAATACACAAACGCCTGGGTCGACAGGCAAAACAGCTCGCGGAAGCCGCGCTCGCGCGCCAGATTCTCGACGTACGCCATCAGCTTGCGGCCGATTCCCTGGTTCTCGTGTAGCGGGCTGACGGCCAGGCAGGCGAGTTCCGCCTTCGCCTCGTCGATGTACGGGTGTAGCGCCACGCAGCCGACCGGGTTGTGGTCGATCTCGAGCACGTGGTAATCCTGGATCTGCTTCTCGATGCCGCTGCGCGTCCGCTTGAGCAACTCATCGTTCTCGGCCGATTGGGCGATCAGCTTCACGATGGCGCGCGCGTCCTTCTTGGCGGCGGGGCGGATCGCGCGGTACTCGTTGGCGTACACCAGGGTGCCGACGCCCTGCGGCGAGAACACCTCGCCGAGCAGCCCTTCGTCGAGCCGCCCGTTGATGATGTGCACCCGATCCACGCCGCGCCGGCACGCCTTCACGGCGTGCTCGATCTTCGAGACCATCTCCGGCACCAGCTCCGCGCGGTGCTTCTTGAGCACCTCGTCGGCCTCGTCCACCGTGAGCTCGTGCAGCAGCCGGCCCGATCGCTCGATGCCGTCGCGCGTGGTCATGTAGATCAGCTTGATCGCGCCCAGTGCCTGCGCCAGCTCGACGGCGACCGCGTCCGAGTTGACTCGATACGTGTGCCCCTCGCCGTCGAATCCCAGCGGCGGAACGACGGGGACCACGTTGTGCTCGAGCAGCCTGCGGAAGAAATCGATGTCGATCTTGTCGACACGGCCGGTGCATTGCATGTCCACGCCGCGCAGGATGCCGACCGGGTGCGCGATCACCGCATTGGTACAGGCGGCGCGCAGATCGGCGGTGGCGAGCCCCTCGATGATGTCATGCGTGATCCGGTTGGCGGCCGTGATGGCCAGGGCCAGCGTGGCGGCGTCGGTGACCCCGGTGCCGTCGGCGTTCGAGATCGTTCGGCCCTGCTCCTGTGCCATGCGTTTCAGCTGGAAGCTGGCGCCGTGCACGATCACGACCGGGATACTCAGGCTGCGCAGCAGCGCCATATCGAGCAGCAGGTTCGAGAACCGCTCGTCGCCGACGATCTCGCCGTCCACGCCGATCACGAAGAGCCGGTCGCGAAAGCTCGGCACGTAGCGCAGGATCTCGCGTAAGTCGCTCAGCTTGACCATGGCGCTAGTGTACCCGTAGGAGGGGGGTGGGCGGGAGCGGTCTAGCGCAGGCGGCGGACTTCGTCCAGGTGTTTGGCGAAGACGAACTTGATGATGCGCTCGCGGTCGCGCTCCGGGATTTTCACGAACTCGAGGCCGAACAGCCAGGTGCCGTCCTTGGGCGTGACGGCCGCCGAGCGGACCACCTTGCCGACGACCTCGAGCGCGGTCGGCCCACCCACGCCGACATGAACGCGGATCAAGGTGCCGACCGCCAGCTCCTCGTCGAGCACGAGCAGGCAGCCGCCGCCCGAGAGGTCGTGCAGGAGCCCCTGCCCGGTCGGTCCGGAATCGTGCTCCCCGACCACCTCGTAATTCACCGGCGTACGGAAGACGACGCGGAGGTCCCGGCGCCGCTGCACGCGTTCCACGCCTTCGGCCGGCGGAAAGGCAAGATAGACCCGCTCGGGAGTGACGCCAGTGACCGGGCAATAGAGCACCCAGGTCACTCCGCGCCATGCCATATTGAGCTCGACGCGTTGCGTATCCACCGGAACCGGCTCGCCCGCGCACTCGGGGCGGGCCACGGTGAACTGACGCGTACCGACTTCCCGGACGCGGGTGCCGAACTGGCGGGGGACTTGCTGGACGGTCAGAACGAGTTCCACGTACTGATTGGGAGTGAGCGATGGAACCACGGGGGGTGCTCCTCGGAGACGTAATCGGTTGCCGCGGGCGAGCGTGCCGGCGCCCGGCCGTGTGTCATTCGGGCGGCGGGGCGAGCGGTCGGCGCGGTCGCCGCGCGGTCCACGGTCAGGAACGCCGCAACCGGAGCGGGCGCGTCTGTTTGCGGACTCGTGCTGAAACATAACTCGTTTCCGCCGGGCCTGTTCGTGGCCGACCGACCCGCTCCCTTCCGGTGCTCTGGGCTTTATGTTTCGGCGCGGACGAAACGGATTTTCAGGTTGAACGGTCGGCAACGAGGCGGCCGGCCACTCAGGGCCCGTCAAAAAATAACTTGCACATTTGACCTACTATTGGAGCCACTGCGAGCGACGCAGCTGGCTTGATCGGGCGGCGAATCGACAAAACGGGCC
>JBGPMX010000238.1:0-7258 GCA_041487215.1 Planctomycetia bacterium
ACGGCCGGCCGGGACGCGGGCGGCGAAAAAGGTTGCCCTGGCGGACTACCGTCCCGAGGACTGGCCGCGCTGGCTCGAGATCGCCGACGATCGATCCGAGTGGCCGGAGAGCTATCCCGTGTGGCGCGGGAACGCCGAGGCGATGGCGGAGCGGCTGTGCCGCGCGGGGCTCGAGGTCGTCTGGATAACGCTCGAGCCGGAGGCGTTCGCCGCGTGGTGCCAAGCCCGCGGGTATCGCAACGACGGCGAAGCCCGGCTGCGGTTCGCCGCCGAAGCGGTCGGCAACATGCCCCGCCCCCCCGAGGCTGCCGGCTGAAGCGGCTTGGCATTCTTTCCCCCGCCCCCAGAGCTCATGCACCCTCCGCTCGGCATTCCAAGTCTCCGCCGCCCAAAGCTTTCGATCGCAGGCCGCACCGCAGGCGGGCAACGACTGGCTGGGCTATCGCGTCGCGCGCATAAGCGGTTTTCGCATCATTGGCGAGACGAATCGGCCGACCTGTCTATAATGAAGGCCAAGCCGGTTTTACAACACGCCATGGGGTGTGCGATCGAAGGCCGCGTCAGGACGGAGAGCTCATGCCGAAACCAATGCGCCGCAAGGTGTCGGTCGCTACATGTGCCGCGGCGCTGGCCGCGACTGTCGGCTTGGCCGGATCGCCCTGCTCGGGCGAGACGCGGGCCATCGAGCAGGTGGAGCGGTATTGCGCGACCAGTTGGCGGAACGCCGGCATTCCGCAGCAGGAGTGGGGCGACTGCACGCAGGACACGCTCGCCGGGCTGCTCGAGCGGGTCCCCGAGCAGCAGCTCGACGCTGCCTTCGCGGACGCTCGCTCGCGGGAACGCCGCGAGCTGAAGCGGGCGGTGTGGCGTACGATCCAGCGCTGGCGCCGTGCCCCGCGCTTCCAAGGGGTCCGCGAAAGCCTGGTGAGTTCCGCGCCCGCCGGAATCCAAGCGGTCGACGCGGCCGATTCGATCGAGACCGCGCTGGGCGTGACCACGGAGCGGCAGCGGCGGATCCTGCGGCTCTGGAGCGAGGGGTGGTCGATCGACGAGATCGCCGACGAGCTCGGCATGCCCGCGCCGCGCGCGAGCGACGAGAAGTACAAGGCGCTGCGCAAGCTCCAGCGCGCCCTGGCCGAATCCGAGTACACGAGCTGACTCGTTTAGCCCGCAGCCGCAGGCGAGGCCGAAGCGGGTGAGCTGCAAGCTCTGCGCGCTGCCCTCGCCTGCGGCTGCGGGTTAACCGATGCACGGCAGCTGCGCAAGCAGCCTCTGCTGTACCCGTGTCTCCGTGCCTCCGTGGTGTGATGGTGGCCGGTCACTTCTGGTACGTGATCCACATCGGGCTCGCCCACGCCATCCGTCCGTCCTCCTGTTCGATGCGGACGTAGTAGTAGCTCGTCTTGCCCGCGGCGGGGTGATTGTCGGTCCAGCTCAGAGACACCTTTGGCTCGGCCGGGTTGTGGTCGTGCACGTAGGTCGGCATCTCGTGTGCAACGCCGCGCACGATGGCCACGCGCCGGATCGGCGCCGTGCCGATCGCCTCGACCTCGATCCTCGGGGGCTTGTCCGTTTGGAACTCGTCCCCCATCAGGTGGTCTCCGGACTTCACGACCAGCAGGATGTTGTCCTGCGCGCCGTACACGTGCCGGCGTTGGAACGCGTCCACAATCCCGGCGCGGTCCGGGTGTTCCGCAAGGACGATGGCGTAGCTGAGGTGGGTCGAGATGTGGTCGCTCGAGACCTCGAAGCCGAGACGGTAGCCTTTCTGGAGCGCGTTCCAGATGTATCCCGACGGCTGGTAGCCGCCGATGGAGTCTCCCGGTCCCTTGGCCGACTGGGGCGCGTCCTTGTGCTCGTAGTTCTGACGGTGGCCCTGGTACACCTCGACCGCCGGCTCGACCGCGGGGTCGTTGTCGCGCCAGTCGGTCCCCATGCCGGTGGCCGAGGTGTGCGCGGCGCAGACGCCGCCGAAGTGTTTCAGGTATGCATAAAGCCGCTTCACGTCGGGCGATCCATTTTCGGCGGTTCCCATCAGAAGCTCCTGGCCGGGCAGGCGGGGCAGGGGGCGGATGCCGCGCTTCGGAAAGATCACGTTGCGGTGCCCGCTCGGGAAAACCACGCTCCGCTCATAGGTGAACATCGGGATGAAGACGGGCGCGTGGTGGTACATGTCCACCTGCTTCTGCGTGAGCCACCAAGTGTACTCGCGGTTGCCGTTGTCGTGGTCGCCGGGGCCGATCCAGTCCATGCGGGCGACGTCGAGCCCGTAGCGCCAGATCTCCTCGAACGGCCCGTCCTGGTCGCGGTGACTCGAGTACTCGGTGTGCCGGTGGAACTCGCCGCGTAGCGGCTGGTAGGTTTTGCCCCCCGCGTGCACGCGAAACCCGCGGACCCGCTCGATGTCCGCCGCCTCGTTGGGATGGACCGGCTCGGTCTTCTCGGTCTCCGCCGCGGGCTCGGCGGCCGCCAGCGAGGAGTCCTCGGCGGGCGTTTCGGCCTTGAGCACCGAGACCTGGAGGTCGTCCTGGTCGGCGCCGGCGTTGTTGTTGCTGCGGTGATCGGTGGGGTAGATGGCGGCGAGGCCGCCCGCTTCGAGCCGCACCAGCGCCGGGCGAATGTCCAGCGTGTTCTCCGACCGAGGTAGCTCGATGGCGGGCGCCCACGATTCCGCGCGGCGGTGCGTGGCCATGCCGATCCAGATTTCGCCGTCCCCGGTGACGCGCGGGTGCCGCCGGTAGCAGAGCCAGATCTGACCGGCGGCATCGCTGGCCAGCCGGGGGCCGCTCACGCGCACGCGGCGGCCGTCGCCGTACATCGTGTCTACCCCCTCGGCCGTCAGGGCGCCGATCGGTTGCTTCACCACGCCGCTGTCCATGACGCGCACGGCAATGTGCCGCTCGAGATAAAACGGCACGCCGCTCGGTCCTTCCCAGCGTGTGCCGTAGTCCTTGGCCCAGTTCGGCGCCGCCTCTTCGTAGGCGACCCACACCCGGTCTTGCTTGTCGATGGCGATACTCGGACGAGCCTCGAACCTGGGCGTCTTTGCGATCCAGTGGTGTTCGATGCCGATGTGATCCGGCGTGAGGCTTGCCAGGCGCACGTCGTAATTGCCGTTCTCGTAGGTGTCGTACGCGATGTGTAGCCTTCCCTTGGAGTCGACGGCCGCCGACGGGTTCCACTTGTTGCCGGGGCCATTGTCCACGATGACGTTTCCCGGCCAGGGCAGCGCCTGGGATGGGGAAACCCCGAGCGCACTCGGACCGCCGGGCCCCGCGGCGGAGCCGACCAGCGGCTCAGTGAAAATGCTGAAGTGGTCCTTCTCCCAGCCCTGCCAGGTGAGCCAGACGACCTTGCCGTCTGGACTGGCCGCCGCCGCCGGATTGATGTCGGCGCCGGGCCGGTGCATCTGCATGGGGGCCGACCATCGCTTCTGGACGGGATCAAAGGTCCGATAGACCAGATCCCAATCATCGGACGGCACCCGCTTGCGTTTTTCTGACCAGACCACCGTGATGCCGCCTTCGTGGGCGACGACCGTCGGTCGCCACACGTCGAGCTTCGCATCGCTCACGTCCATCGGTTCGGACCAGTCTTTGCCGTTGAACTGCATCAGCTTCACCTGGTCCCCGTTCCCTTGAGTCACGACGCTGGACCAGTCCTGCGGAATCGAGCCATCCTGAGGAATATCGATGGGGTTGCCGTGTTCGTAGGCAACGTAGGTGAGCCAGATCGAGCCGTCCCGTGCGGTCGTGGCGGCGGGGAAATCGTCGTCGGTCGGCTGATCGGTGAGAGCCATCGTGAAAGGGCTGCGCGTGACGCGGCACTGGCCGTCGAGAAACAGCTTGCCCGCCGATGCGGGAATCTCGTTGAGCGAAAAGGCGAAGTCGCCGCGCCGCGTGGTGACGGAGACCTGCGCGGTGGCGGGCGCATCGACGCTCGCCACGATCCGGAGCGGCCGGATGCCGGCCTTTTTCTTCTTCTGCAGCTGCTGCGACTTGCCGCGCCACTTGTTCCCCTCGACCGCCTGCATGCCGCTGCTCGCGGTCAGCGTGAGCACGTCTCCTTCGGAGAGCCGGATCTCGCCCCCCCAGCCGGTCGGCTCGGCGTCCTGAAGACCGAGCTCGAGGACGAGCGTGGATCCGTTCGGGGGCATGGGCCGGCGCGCGTTCGGCCGGACCGGGGGCGTCCCGCGCGCGCTGAGCGCGATCGATGCGATCAAGACGCTCGCAGAGAGCCCGAACACAATGGCGACGCGTTGCGTGCGTTTCATGAGAGGCGAGCTCGCAAGAGGAGAAGAGGCCGACGCATGATCGCGAGTTTCACCGGCCCGGGTGTGCGAGTCAACGAGAAACGCGGCGCCGCTCGTTTGCGGCGACGCTGTGCTCCTTCGCCTGCAGCGTAGCGCGGCCTTGCTCCCCTCGCCCCACGTTTGCCGCCCCATGGATCACAGCGGCGAGCGTGGGGAGAGGGGACGGGGGTGAGGGGCGGCGAACCCGGGGTGAGGGGCGGCGAACCAGCGCAACGAGCGCGCCGCATTCCCGCGGCCCTGATCGGCAACTCCCGACGCGCCGGGACACCCGAGCGGTGCACGCTGCGCAGCGCCATTCCCGTGCGGCGGACGCTTCGTGCCGATGCCCCGGCTTCCCGACGGGCAGCCGCCTTCCCCTGTGGTTCGCTCCGCGGTAGAATCCCGCCCCTTTTTGGCCACTGCGTCGGGATGAAAGGACTCATCCGTGCCGATACCGCTGCCGATCATCAAGTTTCTCATCCGCACCGGCATCGCACAGCGGATTCCGGCCGTGCGGGCGCTCGTGCCGGATCCGAGCTACCTGCGCTTCTACAGCGATCGCATCCTCATGGCGCCGAACGAGCCGGTGGCGGCCATGAACACCTACCTGGGGCGCGCTCTGCCGGGCGCCGTCGACCTCTCGCTGGGCGCGCCGTCGGAGGCGGGTCTGCGCCCGCCGCTCGCCCCCGCGACGGAGCTGCACGCGGCCGACGGCTATCCGCCCGCCGCCGGCATTGTCGAGCTGCGCCAGGCGGTGGCCGCGAAGCTGGCGCAAAACAACCGCATCGAAGTCGCGGCGGCCGACGAGGTGGCGATCGTGAACGGCGTGAGCCAGGCGATCCACATCGTCTTCGATACGTTCGTCAATCCCGGTGACAAGATCGTGCTGCTCGACCCGACGTTTCTCGTCTACGCCTGGGCTGCGCAGTACCATCGCGCACGCGTCGCCTGGGTCCCGTCGCGGGTCGAGCAGGGCTGGACGCGGCCGGATGCGCATCGGCTCGAGCGCGCCATGCGCCGCGCCAGGGTCGTGGTGGTGAACAGCCCGTCCAACCCGACCGGCGGGGTGCTGGAGGGCGCGACGCTCGAGCGAGTCCTGGGGCTGGCCAAGCGGCACGACGTGCTGGTGGTGAGCGACGAGGTGTACGAGCGGTTCGTGTACCAGGGGACGCATGCGAGCATTGCCGCGCTGCCGGGCGGGCGCGAGCGCACGATCACGCTGAACAGTTTCTCCAAGAGCCACGCCATGGCCGGCTGCCGCGTCGGGTACATCGCAGCGAACCGCTATCTCATGCGTCCGATGATGGCGCACCAGTTCATCGCGACGCCGTTCGTCTCGCACGCGAGCCAGCGCATGGCGCTGGCGGCGCTGGCGGCGCCGCCTGATCCCGCCCGGCTGGTCGTGGCGGAGTACGAGGCGCGGCGGGGGTGGCTGCACGCCGAGCTGGGCCGGATGGGGCTCGAAAGCGCGCTGCCCGGCGGCGCGTTCTATGCCTGGGTGCCGGTGCGGCGCTTCGGGATGACCGGGTTGGAGTTCGCCACCCGGCTGCTCGACGCCGAGAACGTGCTCATCATGCCGGGCGATTTCTTCGGGCCGAGCGGCGCGGGGCACATCCGCATCTCGTACGCGGCGCCGCGCGAGCGGTTGGAAGAAGGCGCCGGGCGTCTCGCCCGGTTCGTCGCCTCACTCGGCGGTCCGGCGCCGGCCGCGGCACGCCGGCACGGCGCGCATCCGCGGCGCGAACGGGTGCGGCGCCGTGCGGCGCCGCCGTGCGGCCGGTTGTCGCTCCCGCAAATCCGCCAGGCCATGGCGTACCTGCCGCCATCGCACGAACGTCCTTTCCGCTGATTCATTCCGCGTTTTGAATCCGGCCCCGTCTCCCGCTCATGGATCCGTGGGCGAGGGGACCGTAACCCGGCAGCATCGGGAACGGGAAAGGGCGCTACTCTCGGACACGAGCGACCCGGCGCAGGGACTCGCGCAGGTAGAATTGCCAGCCCCAGTCCTTGAGGGTCTGGTAGCGCGCGCGGCCGATCACCAGGCTGGCCAGCCGCTCCCAGCGATGGCTCGCGCGCAGGCACCACAATATGTAGCGTTGAAAACGAGTCACGTTCGGCTTCCGCGCCGGCTCACTTTCCTGTTTCGATCGGCAGCTTCGCGTCGCTTCCCCACTCGCTCCATGACCGGTAGTAGTTCTTGACGTCGCGCGCGCCCATGAGTTCGAGCACGAAGGCGTCGAGGGCCGCGCGGCCCCCGGACTGGCAGTAGGTGACCGCGGTGTGGTCGGTCGCCACGCGCGCCTGGCGGAGGATCTCGGCGAGCTCGTGCGGCGGCTTGATGCGGCCGTTGGCGTCCACGAACTCGGTCCAGTCGGCGTGGCGTGCGCCGGGGATGCGTCCGCCGCGTGGTCCCTGCGCCCGCTCGCCGGTGTACTCCGCCGAGCTCCGCGCATCGACCAAACAGACCGCGTCCTTGGCCAGCGCAGCGCGCACGAACTCGCGGTCGGCGAGCAGGCGTTTCTGGAACTGCGGCTGGAAACGCCGCGCGCGCGCGGCCGGCTGCGCGCGGCTCGGTTCCCCGCCCGCGGACTGCCACGCCTTGAACCCACCGTTCAGCAGCTTCACGTCGCGCACGCCGGCGTAGCGCAAGAGCCACCAGACGCGTGCCGCCGTGGGGGTTACGGTTTCGTCATAGACGACCGCCGGTGTGTCGGCGTCGATGCCGAGCGAGCCGATCAGCTCGCCCCAGAGCGCGGCGTTCTCGAGGGCGCCGGGCTGGTGGCTCTTCATGCCCCACGCTTCGGCGTCCACGCGGACGGCGTTGGGGGCGTGGCCGCGCGCGTAGGCATCGGCGGGCCGCACGTCGAGCACGCGCGGCGGCGGCGCGGCCTTTTCGAGTTCCTCGGCGGTCGTGAGGATCTTCGCGTTGGGATAGCTCATCGCTGGTTCCTCGGGTTCGCGCGCCAG
>JBGPMX010000239.1:0-7253 GCA_041487215.1 Planctomycetia bacterium
CGCCCGCCGGCACGGCGTCTTCGGCGGAAGCGCCGGCCAGCAAGTTGCCGAGGCCACTGCCGATCACCGGCAAGGACGTCGCGAGCAATTGCCGATTGTTCAAACGGCCCGACCAGCCGGCCAACCGGTCCAGGCCGGCGCGGATGGCAGCCAGTGGGTTGGCCGCCGGACTCGCCGCGCCCGCGGTCATACTCTCGACGTCGTGCAGTTCGACCGTCTGAACTGCATCACCCCCGAGAACGGCTCCCGACAGGATGTTCTGTCCGCTCGGATCGGCCGGGGTAGGCCGCCGTATTGCCAGCTCGGTGTCCGCACGGCCGGGGCCGGTGCGAGCGCGGATTTCTGCCGTATCCGAACCGAGGCCGCCGTCGAAGGATATGCCGCCCGGCACGCTGATGGGCCCGTGGCTACTGTCGACGATCAACGTATCACCACCCAGGCCGCCGGCGAAGGTGATCCGCTCGATCGCAGCGAGCGGCAGTTGCCCAGGATCGGACCGGCCGTTCAACGAGACGTCGAGCAGCAGCGGATTGTCCGGATCGCGCACCAAGCGAACCTCATCCGCCGGATCGGCTGCGGCGTCGTCGCCCGTAATCGCGAGCACCGCGGGAACGCCCAGCAACGCGGAGGCGCCGGGGATGGTCCACGTGCCACGTCCCAGCGTTCCCGCCACAAGAACGTCCCCGTGCAAGTGGCCGGCCGGGTCGGCGGGCACGTAGTCGAGGTCCGTGATCAGGACGTTCGGCAGGTTCCGGCCGAACTCGGTCCAACGCGCGCCGGCCGGCCCGGGGTTGATGGCGCGGAAGACGCCCCCCTGGCCGCCGACCAGAAGCACGTCTGAGCCCGGGCTCTTGACGAGCTCGATAGTGTGGAGATCCAGGTTCGCCTGATCTGCAAGATTTCCGCTCAGGTCGGTGATCTGCACGTGGCTGGTCGCGGCGTCGCTGATACGAAAGACGTGGCCCGCATCGACCACGTAGGCGGTACGCCAGTTGGTCGGGTCGAGCGCGATGTCGCGAATGGTGATAGCCTCGGGAATCGTGTACCGCTCGAAGCTGCGTCCCGCTCGAGCGCGCACGTACACGACATTGCCCCGCGCGGCGTAGAGCACGTCCGGACGGTCCGTAAGATCGGTGGGGTCGGGCGTGCGCGTGTTCGGTTCACGGCCCCCATAGGCGAGGGCCGAGACGTCGCGGCGGCGGCTTGCCGGTGCCTGGAGTCGATCCAGTGTGTCGCCCCGGTTGTGGCTCTCATAGAGCCCGCGCAGCCCGATGGCGAGGCGTGCCGGATCCACTGCATTGAGCACGTAGGGAATCGTCTTGTATTCGTGGAAGTCGCGATCGGCGCGATAAAGGCCGGTGCGGGCGCGGCACGGCGTGCCCGGGCGCGCAAGCAGCACGCGGGCGGCGAGTGAATCTTCGCCGGGCGGCTCGAGCGTGCCAGCACACGGATGGGCCGGGGTGACCAGGTCGACCTGATGGTTGGCCGCGTCGAAGCCGCGGCGGAAGAAGACCCGGAAGTTGTTCCCCATGGAATAGCGCAGCGTGACGGCCGGGTCGCTCGTATCGACCGCCTGCGTGTTGCCGTCTCCCTGGTAGCGAACGATTTCCCAGTGGACCGTGCCGAGCTGTGCGGTGTCCCACGTCAAATCGTCCGGCCGCGCCTGCTCGGTCGAGCTCGTGTCCTGGTTGCCGCTGAAGAGAATGTCGTTGCGCGCGTCATAGGCGACCGAGCGCTGCTCGTTGATGCGCAGATCGCCGTTCGCTGACGACCAGCGGCGTGACGCGGGATCGCTCGGGTGCATCAGCCGGTAGAGACCGCCGTCGTCGGCTTCGAGCAGGTCGCCGGCCGCATCGAAGGTCATCGCGCGCGAGTCGGCGTGCGGAGACGTGCCGGCAGCGCCGGAGCAGACGACTGCAGTCCACATCCAGGGCATGCGCGGATCAGGATCAGGTACGCCGCGAAAAATCCGCGCCGACGACGTCTGGCAGCCGGTCGCGTTCGGAAACGTTACCCCATCGCTGCCGTTCGGCTGCCGGTCGCCGCCGATATAGAGCACATCCGGGTTCATGGGGTCGAGCACCATCGAGAAGTGCAGGTCCCCCTGGCGTCCCGGATGGAGCCCGAACGGCGCGTCGGGCACGCCATCCGCGTCCGTATCCTCGAGCATGCCGGGGGTGCCGATGGCCGCCCAGTTGTCACCGCCGTTCGTCGAGCGGAAGAGACCGGTGAGGACGCGGTTGTCGAAGATGATCGCCGCGTAGAGCACGCTCACCCCGTGCTCGCTGCCCGCGGTGAGCTGGATCCGAATGGAATGGTCGTGGCCGATCAGGCCGTTCAGCACCGGCTGCCAGTTCTCGCCTCCATTGATGCTGCGGTAGACCCCCATGCCGGGTACCCCGGCATAAAAGTGCGCAGGGTCGAGGGGGTCGGCCATCACGTCGCTCACGGAGGTCAGGGGCACACCGGCCACCGGGCCGAACGTCTCGCCGCCATCGCTGCTACGGAAGAGGCCCGCGGCGGACGCGACCAGCACCACCTGGTCGGACAGCGCGGAGCCGATCGACGTGGGCAGGACCCGCGCGATCTGCCCGCCCGCGAGCTGATCGTAAGCGAGCACCCGCCAGTGATCGCCGCCGTCGGTCGTGCGCAGCAGTCCGGCTGCGGCGCCGGCCGGCCGCGCGCTCGAGAAGCTTCCCGTCCCGGCGAACAACGTGTTGTGCGCCGGATCGAGCGGGCTGAAAGCGATGGAGCCGATCGACAGCGAAGGGAAAGCGTCGGTAAGCGGTTGCCAGGTGGGCTCGGCCGCGCTGGCGCTGGTCGTCTTCCAGATGCCGCCGCTCACCGTGCCGACGAAGAGCACGTCGGCCCGCGACGGGTGTGCGGCGATCGCCGCGACGGCCCCCGCGACGCGGTTGTCGTCGATCCCTTCCGTCTGCCCGCCCCGGATCGGGCCCGGGCCCTGCTCGGTCCAGTCCGGGATCCCCTCGAGCATGAACGCGAGCAGCGTACGATCTTCGAGTTCCTCGAGCCGCAGGCGACAACGCCGTGGTCGGCGTGGGCCGAGGTTCGGGCGAGATCGGCGGCGCGTCCTCCGTGCCTGCGGTTTCGGCACGCCAAGCCATTCGACCGAATCGTCTGGTGCGAGCATTCAGGCTCTCCCCTCGCCGGCACGACAACGGTTCCCCAAGAGATAAGACGGACTGCGCGGGGAAAACGTACGCGGTTGCAACGGGAAGAACTTCCATCGGAGCGGGGGAGGAACTGCCCAGCAGCAGGACGCTCATTTGAGATGACGGGTAGGCTCTGTCCGCGGGGAAAGACTTGCGACGTCTGGGCGGCTCGGTCAGCGCGCGGAACTTGACTCGGCATCTGGACTGGACGGCGCGTTCATCAATCGGTCGGCCTCGGCCCGGAACAGGGCGATCTCCTCCGACCAGTGGACCGGGAGGTCGGCCTGCGCAGTCCAGCGGGCGATCGCCTGGCCATACAAATCTCTCGCCTCGTCCACGTGCCCGAGACGCCAGTGGCTCATGGCCAGGAAGAAGAGATCCTGTGCTGTGGCCCCCGTGGGATTCAGCCGGCTCGCCTGTTCGAGCGTCTCGATCGCCTGCTCGAGATTCTCTGCGCGATAGTGGGCGACGCCCAGCGTGTTCAGGTAGTTCCAGTCGGTGGGGACGAGCCGGACGGCCTGCCGTGCCAGGGCGAGCGCCCGCTCGGAATTGCGCAGGTGGTCCGGGCCGACCGAGTACATCCAGGCGAGCGAGTTGGCCGCGCCGGCCCGGCGCGGATCGATGGCGACAACCTTCTCGTAATCGGTGATCGCTCCGGCGTGATCGCGCAGCCGCCTGTGCACGCGCGCGAGCCCCTCGTACGCCTCGACCCGTCCCGGCTCCAGCTCGATCACCCGCGTGTAGTCTTCGATCGCGCGATCCAGTTCCTTCCGCCGCTCGTGTTCGGCCGCCCGGGCCAGCAGGACCGTGGGGAGCTCTCCCCATTGGATGTCGATGCGCAACGCGTCCGTGGGCGACTCGGGCGGTGATTCCGTAGGGCCAGGGTCCCAATCCAATTCGAGCTCGCCCAACTGGCCGCCGATGGCAGCGAGGTCCCAAACCCGAGTGGTTGTGGAGCTGGTGGCCAGGAGACACCGGCCGTCGTGCGAGAACTGGAGCGAGGTGACCTGCGCCGAATCGGGGGCCTCGAGCGTCGCGACAGCCCGGCCGCTGTACAACTCGATTAAATCGATGACGGATCGGGAACGGGCGATCGCCACGAGCCGCGCGCCGTCGTTGTCGCTGAAGGCGATCGGTCCGGGCGCGTCACCCCCGGAGTGCCGGCGGACCCGGCGCTCGAGCTGCCATGAGCCGACCGTCCAGAAGCGGTACTCCAGCCCGTTGCTTGCGACCAGCCAGTGCCCGTCGGGGCTGAAGCGCACCTCCGCGCTGCGGCTGTCAGACCAAAGATCCGGCAATGGCGTGCCGAGGTCCGCGTCCCATATCCGGACGCCGTTCGAGTGCCAGGTCGCGGTGGCGATCCACTTGCCGTCGGGACTGATCGCGATGCTCGCCAGGTTGGAATGGCCCCGGAGCTCGGTCTGCCGCCCCGGTTGACGAGCGTCGAGCACCACGGCTCGCACGGGACTTCCGATCGCGGCGATGCGATCGCCCGATCGGTTCGTCGCGGCGACCGTCCAGGGCGTGGTCTCCGGCATGAGCCCGAGTGACTCCGGGGGACCGAGCTCGAGAGCCTCGCCCCGCGGCTCGATCGGCCAGCGCATCAATCCGACTCGGCCGTAGGTGACGAGTGCGCCGTCCGGCAGGAACGCTGCCGATCGCGTGTAGCCGATGGGCAGGTGGGCGACCTCACGGTTCATGCTCAGGTCCCAGAGGTGTAACCCATCGGTGCCCGCGCAGGCGAGCAGCCGGTTCGCGGGATCGATGCCGATGCCTTGCACGTCGTCTCGCGCTCCGCGGCAGATGGCAAGCGTCCGGCACTCGGCCCCGGATGCGAGGTCGCAGGCGACGAACTCGTTCTCCTGGGCGAACAGCAGCCGCGTGCCATCCGTGGAGAGCCAGAACGGGCCGCCTCCATCCCAACTGAGCAGTGTGGTCCCTCGCGCGGGCTCCCATAGCCGCATTGTGCCGTCCCAGCTCCAGGAAAGAATCAGGCTGTCGTCCGGGAAGTAAGCGACGCCCACGATCGCGCCCTGGTGGCCGGCCAGCTCCGCGTACGCCTCTCCCGTGCTCACGTCCCAGAGGTGGATCCGTAGGTCGTCGCATCCCGTCACCAGAAACTGGCCGTCGCCGCGCCAGGCGAGGGCACGTATCCAGCCGCGGTGGGACAGCGTCCGGGTCAGGCTCGCGGATTCCAGGTCCCATATCTCCACGGCCTGGCGGTCGGCGCTCACGAGCGCGAGGCGGCTGGCGGTGGGATCGAAAGCCAGGTTGTAGGTCATGGCTCGCGTGGGGAGCGTGGTCCGGATATCGCCCGTTGCCGCATCGACGATCCGCACCGCGCCGTCTTGCCGAACGGTCGCCAGAAGGGAACCGTCACGGCTGAACGCGCAAGCGCGCGCCGCCGGGTCTTTGTGCACCGCTTCGCCGCGCCGCAGGTCCCAGAGCCTGAGCCCCGCGGACGCGTCGAGGCCGTACAGGGCCGCGAGGTGCCGTCCGTCGCCGCTAAAGCGTCGTGGGATGCCCAGCGCCGTCGGACCGTGGCCGGGAAGCCGCGCGAGCTCGCGTCCGTCTACCGCGGAGCAGATCCGGATCGTGCCATCGGGATCGCCCACCGCGCACCGCTCGAGGTCGGCATCGAAGGCGACCCCCCCATCCCCGGGCGGTATCGGCCAGCGATGCAACGGCCGCAGGTCAGGCAGCAGCAGCGCCGCGATCGCCTCGTTGCGCAGCGCCAGCCAGTCCTCGTCGGAGACGCCGATCGACCGCGCGATGCGCGACGCCTGCCCCAGCGCGGCGAGCGTTTCGAAGCGTTGTCCGATCCGGCGGCTCCGCCGTCTCGCGCCGGCCTGACCCAGGTACGACCGCCAGAGCTTCTCGGTGGCGTCGCGCTCGGCATTCTCGGCGCGTCGCTGCTCGTTCTCCGCGCGCGACAGGTGCGCCGTCGCGCGCGCCAGGGCCCGCCGCGTCTCCGCCTGCTCCTGCAGGATGACCAGCGACCCGGCGGCCAGGGCCACGAGCGCGATGGCGGCCAGGACCGCGGCCGCCGCCATGAGCGGGCGGTGCCGACGCGACCACTTCAGCAATCGGTCGGGAATCGTCGGCCGGCGCGCGCGGATCGGCCGATCCTCCAGGAACCGCCCGAGGTCGTCCGCCAGCTCCTGCGCGCTCGCGTACCGCCCGGATGGCTCCCTGGCCATCGCCTTGAGCACGATTGTTTCGAGCTCGACCGGGATCGTGCGATCGAGCGCGCGAGGGCCAGGTGGCTCGTCCTGCGCGATGCGCCGCAGCAGCCCCTGCCGATCGCTCCCCCGGAACGCCGGCTCGAGCGTCAGCAGCTCGTACAGCGTGGCACCGAGCGAGTAGATGTCGGTGCGGTGGTCCAGCAGCGCCCGCTTGCCCAGCGCCTGCTCCGGGCTCATGTAGCGCAGCGTGCCGACCAGGTCTCCGCTCATGGTCAGCCCCGCATCCGTCTGGACCTGGGCCAACCCGAAATCCGTGATCCAGATCTTACCGCTGCCGTCAAGCAACAGGTTCGAGGGCTTGATGTCGCGGTGCACGACAGCGGTTTCGTGCGCGTGCTGGAGCGCCAGCGCAACGTCGGCGACCAACCGAGCGGCGGTGCGGTAGTATTGCCGGCTCTTCAGGGAGCGCTGGGTCGAGAGCGCATCCACGGCGTGCGTGGTCGAGCTCCAGCGTGAGTCGGGCATGACGGAGGTCCGCGCACTGTCGCCACCGGGAGTCGGCGTCGCCCTTGCGGCCTCCCGCGTCGCATCGGAAGATGGCGCGACGGCCGTCTTCGTCGGCGCCGCCGCGCGCAGTTCGCCGATCACCTCGCCGAGCGAGCGGCCGTCGATGAACTGCATCGCGTAGTAGTGCACGCCGCGCTCGGAACCGACCGCATAGACCGGAACGATGTGGGTGTGATGCAGTTGCGCCGCCGCCTGGGCCTCGTGGCGGAATCGCACGAGCTGCTTGGGGTCCAGCATGGCGGCGAACGGCAGGACCTTGAGCGCAACGCGGCGGTCCAGCGAGATCTGTTCGGCCTCGTACACGATCCCCATTCCGCCGCGGCCTACC
>JBGPMX010000240.1:0-7250 GCA_041487215.1 Planctomycetia bacterium
AGCGGTACGTGGCGGCTGAGCTGAAGCGCGCGGATGTACGCGATGATCGCCCAGCGGTCGTCGGGCGGCAGCTCCGCCTCGTACGAGGGCATCGAGCCGTAACCATGGGTGATGACGTCGAAGTAGTGCCCCACAGCCGCCTCACGCAGCGCGCGGATATGGTACGACGGCGGCGGCGTGTAGCCGCGCGCCACGATCGGCCCTTTTCCCATCCCCGCCGCGTCGTGGCAAACCGCGCAATAGATCGTGTAGCGCTCGCGCCCGCGCTCGAGCACCCGGCGCGTGATCGGCAACGGGAACTGCTCGGCGTCCCGGTCCCCCTCCTTGCCCGTGAGCCGGCGCGCGGGACCGAGTCGAGTGCCGCGCGCGACCGTCCCAGGGACCGGCGGGCGCGCGGAAAGCCCGTCCAGGAAGAAGCTGCTCGGCTCGAGCGGCCTGTAACTTGGCTGATCCGCCATTTGCTGCTGGCAGCCTACTGTCACGGCGGTCGCCAGCCATGCGGAGAAGATAAGGACGCAACGCCGCTGCGCTTGCGAAAGCGGTAGCCAAGAGCTGTTGTCTTCGGGCGCCCCCTTGCCTTCGGTTTGACATCCCGCCCTCGCTTCCGGTTGATACCCCCCCTGCCCCCCCTTGCCAAGGGGGGGACAAGGGGGGGTATCCGCGATCCGTTCGTAGTGACCGCATTCATGCGGTCGTTCGTCCGGTCGTTCGTAGTGACCGCACTCATGCGGTCGTTCGTCGTGGCAGCTCGACTCGCTCGGCATGCGTCGTTCCTTCGTCATTCGTGCTTCGTCATTCGTGCTTCGCCATGCGTCACTCCGTCCTCATTCGTGCTTCGCCATGCGTCGTTTCCTCTCAGTGCGGCACCTCGACCACCTCGCGCGGGTTCAGCTTCATGAGGAACTCGCGCGTCTGCTCGAGATCGAACCGGGGATCGGTCGCCTCAATCGACAGAAAGAACCGGTCGCGCGTGGCCAGCGCGAACCGTGGCGCGTGAAAAACCGGGTGGTACGGCATGGGCAGGCCGTTGAGCGCGAACATGCCGAGCACGCCGCTGAGCGCCGCGATCAGCACGGTGAGTTCGAACGTGATGGGGATGAACGCCGGCCAACTGTTGTAGGGTTTGCCGCCCACGTTCATCGGATAACCGATCACGGCGGCATAGTACTGCATGAAAAATCCGCCGACGCAGCCGACGATCCCCCCCAGCAGCACGACCAGCGGCACGTGGGTGCTGTGCAGCCCTAGCGCCTCGGACAGCTCCTCGATCGGAAACGGGCTGTATGCGTCGAGTCGGCGATAGCCCTGGGCGTGCGCGCAGCGCGCGGCATGCAGCACGGCGGCCGGTGTCTCGAACTCGGCCAGAAGACCCCAGAGGGGCGGCCTCACGGGCATGGCTTCGCCTCCCCGCGCGGCTCCGTCCCCAGCTCGGCCTGCGGCAACAGCGAGCGCATCTCGAAGATCGCGATCATGGGCAGGAACCGGATGAAGAGTAAAAAGAGCATGACGAACATGCCGATCGACCCGATGAACGTGGCCCAGTCCCAGATGGTCCCCGAGTACATCCCCCAGGACGAAGGCAAAAAGTCGCGATGCAGGGAGGTCACGACGATCACGTAGCGCTCCAGCCACATCCCCACGTTGACCAGAATCGCCACGATGAAGAGCGCCAGCGCGCTTGTGCGCATGCGTTTGAACCAGAGCAGTTGCGGGGCTAGCACATTGCACGCGATCAAGCTCCAGTACATGGGCCAGTACGGCCCCAGCGCGCGGTTGAGCTGCACGTATTGCTCAAACCGGTTGTCGCTGTACCACGCCATGAACGCTTCGATCATGTAACCGTACGAGACCATGAACCCGGTGGTGAGCATGATCTTGCCCATGTTCTGGAGGTGACGCGTGGTGATGAAATCCTCCAGCCCGTAGAGCGCGCGGAGCGGGATCGCCAGTGTCAGCACCATGGCGAAGCCCGAAAAGATGGCGCCGGCGACGAAATACGGCGGGAAGATCGTCGAGTGCCAGCCGGGGAGCTGCGCCACCGCGAAGTCAAAGCTCACGACCGTGTGCACGGACACCACCAGCGGCGTGGCCAGCCCGGCCAGCAGCAGGTACGCCATCTCATAGCGCCGCCAGTGCCGCGCCGACCCGCGCCACCCCATGGCCAGAATGCCGTACACGACGCGCCCGGCACGGCGCTGCGAGCGATCCCGCAGGGTCGCCAGGTCCGGGATCATCCCCGCGTACCAGAACAGGAGCGAGACCGTCAGGTACGTGAAGACGGCGAACACGTCCCAGACCAGCGGGCTGCGGAACTGCGGCCAGAGGCCCATCGTGTTCGGGTACGGCAGCAGGTAGAAGAAGAACCAGGGACGGCCCAGATGCAGCAAGGGAAACAACCCCGCACAAGCGACCGCGAAAATCGTCATCGCCTCGGCGAACCGGTTGATCGACGTGCGCCACTCCTGGTGCAGTAGCAGCAGGATCGCCGAGATCAGCGTGCCCGCATGGCCGATCCCAATCCACCAGACGAAGTTGGTGATCGCGAACCCCCAGGCGACCGGGATGTTGACGCCCCAGATGCCGACTCCGACGGCGAGCAGGTAACCGATCGATACGGCAAGCACCAGGAACAGGCTGGAGGCGATGGCGAATCCGATGTACCAACGTGCCGATGTCGGGCGGGTCAGCACAATGGAGCTGACCTTGTCCGTCATGGAACCGAACGTGTAACCCGGTGTGATCACCGGCGGCGTGTCCGGCGGCGTTCGGCCGGCCGCTCCATGCATCTTGGTCTGGGGCGTCTCCTGGGCCATGCTAGAGCCGCTCGATCTCCGGGTTGGGGTTGCGCAACGCGGCCAGGTAAGTCGTGCGCGGCCGCGTGTTCAGCTC
The DNA here is from genome assembly GCA_041487215.1 of Planctomycetia bacterium. GTDB lineage: Bacteria > Planctomycetota > Planctomycetia > JALXBF01 > JBGPMX01 > JBGPMX01. The sequence goes on from JBGPMX010000240.1 coordinate 2,890, forward strand.
GGCGAGCAGGCCATAGTTCAGCGGCTGGCTCTTCATCCGCGCGACCGCGCTGGCCGGATCGTTCATGTCGCCGAAGACGATGGCCTGGGTCGGGCACGCCGCCTGGCACGCCGTGAGCACCTCGCCGTCGTAAATCGGCGGCAGCCACGTTCCGTCGCGCTCGACCTTCGCGCGGTTATCCTTCTCGGCGCGCATGCGCGCGTCGTTGATGCGCTGCACGCAGTAGGTGCACTTTTCCATCACGCCGCGGCTGCGCACGCTGACGTCGGGGTTGTAGAGCAGCTTGAGGCTCGGCGTCTTGTAGTCGGCGTACTGCAAGAAATTGAAGCGGCGCACCTTGTACGGGCAGTTGTTCGAACAGTACCGCGTGCCGACGCAGCGGTTGTAGATCATGTCATTGAGCCCCTCGTCGCTGTGCACGGTTGCCGCCACCGGGCAGACCAGCTCGCAGGGGGCATTCTCGCAATGCATGCAGGGGACGGGCTGGAAGTAGATCTCCGGGTTGTCCGGCGCGCCGGCGTAGTAACTGTCCACGCGTAGCCAGTGCATCTCGCGGCCGCGTGACACCTGGTCCTTGCCGACGATCGGGATATTGTTCTCGGCCTGGCAAGCGACGATGCAGGCGCTGCAGCCCGTGCAGCTGGTCAGATCGATGGCCATGCCCCAGCGGTAGCGCGGGTACTCGTACGCCGGATAAAGCGACGGCGTCTCGAGCGGCTGCTCCGCGCGCGCACGCCCCGGCGCGGCCGATCCCGCGGTGTATTCCGCCATGGTCGCCGAACGCACCAGGTCGCGGCCGTGCATGAGGTGATGGAGCTGCGTACACGCGAGCGGGTAGCGTTCCCCGGTCTTGCGCACGCTGAGGCCGGATTCGAACCACGGCTGCTCGGAGCTGCGGATCGCGTAGGCGTTGAAGCCCGCCCCGGTCCCCACGTGCCCCGCCGCGCTTCGCCCATAGCCCAGGTGCAGCGTGATCGATCCGTCCGCATGGCCGGGGACGACCCAGACCGGCGCGCGCAGCGACCGGCCCCCGTACTCGAGCTCGATCACGTCCGACCACGCGACGCTGCCGATGCTCCCCGGCTCGTAGCCGACGCCGAGCTCGGCGGCCGTCGCCGGGCTCATCAGAGCGGCGTTGTCCCAGGTGAGCTTCGTGATCGGCTTGGGCAGTTCTTGCAGCCAGCCGTTGTTGGCGAAGCGGCCGTCATACACCGTCGCATCCGGCTCGAAGACGATTTCGAGAGAATCCGCCGGCGGCGCGGCCGCGGGGTCGCGCGCGAGCTCGGCCGCCAGCGCCGCGCCGCGCAGTGTCACCTCCAGCGGCGGGAACGCCGTGCCGGCCACAACGCCGTCGTGAAGGCTCTTTTTCCAGAACGCTTCGAACTCGCTCTCCGGCAGAGCGCTGCCCGGCCCGTCCGCCCAGGATCCGCGCCAGGTGCCGCGCACAAGCTCGTCCCCGGGGCGCTCGGGCGAGTCGCCCAGCGCCGCGAGCAGCTCGTGCACCGATTTGCCGCCGTAGAGCGGGGCGATGAGCGGCTGCTGGATCGTGGCGGTGCCGTCGTAGGCGCGGGCATCACTCCAGGCCTCGAGATAGTGCGTCTCCGGGATGTGCCAGTCGCACAGCCGAGCGGTTTCATCGACGTAGAGGCCCAGGTGCACGCGCAGCGGCACCCGACCCAGGCGCGCCGCGAACTCGAAATCGGCAGGCGCGCTGAAGGCCGGATTGCCGCCGAGAATGAGCAGAAGCTCCACGCGTCCCTGGTCCATGTCCGCGACCAGCTCGCGCAGCGACTCGATCTCGTCCACCGCGCGCTCGGGGACGGGCCGCGTGTAGTACACCGTCGCGCCGACGCCGCCGAGCGTCTGGTTCATGGCGTGGGCGAGCGCGTGCACGACGGCCGGCTGCGCGCGGCCCGGAATGACCAGGCATCGGCCGCGGTGCTCTTCAAGGTCCCTGGCCAGCGGTCCCAGCCAGCGCGCGGCATGCTCGGGCACCGCGGCGCCGGCGGCGACGGATACTCCGAGCTGCTCGGCGAGCGCCTGCGCAAACCCGCGGATGGCACCGGCACGCAGCGGCAGGCGATGGTCCGCCTTGGCGCCCGTGCCGGTCGGTGCGGACTCGACAACATAAAGCCGGTTCATCGCGTGCGCGGCCGAATCGGCCGCGCTCGAGACGCGGCGGCGGTCCGCGAACTCGCGCGCATAGCGCAGCTGACCGGGCCCGCAGTCCAGGAAATCGGCGCCGAGCGAGAGAATCCGCTCGGCATTCTCCATGCGATACACCGCGTGAACATCCCGGTCAAATGCCAAGAGCGCGCCGCGGCGCGCCATGGCGCGGCCCACCGGCTCGTACTGGTGCCACTTCGCCTCGGGATAGGCATCGAGCAGCGCGCCGATCTGCCGCGCCAGCGTGGGGGACGTGACGGTCTCGGTCACCACGCGCAGGCCCGCGCCGCGCTTGCCCCGCTGATCGGCCAGCGCGCCGCGCAGCGCCACCACCGCGTCCCCCCAGCTGCGCACCCGCCCGCGGTACACCACGCTCTGCGAGCGATCGGGGTCGTACAGGCCCAGCACCGAGGCCTGGGCGAACCGGTCGGTTGCACCCAGGCTGGCCGGGTGGTCGGGGTTTCCTTCGATCTTGGTCGGACGCCCCGTGTGGCTCTCGACCAGGATGCCGGACGCGACGCCGCCGAGTGTCATCGCGGTGGCAAAGAAGAGCGGCTTGCCCGGCACCCCCTGCTCGGGCGGCCGCACGTACGGCACGATTTTCTGGGGCGGTGCCGGCGCCGGCGAGCAGCCGCCGAACCCCGCCAGGGCCAGCGACGCACCCATGAGCACCAGAAACTCCCGGCGTGCGACCGGGTCGGCCCACTCCGAGGCCTGAGCCGGGAATTCGCGCTCGACGAGCTCGCGGAACGCCGCGCTGTCGGCCAGCTCCTCCAGCGTGCGCCAGTACTCCCTGCCCTGGCAGGGAGCGGCCCCCACCAGACGCTGGAGCGCCGCCGCCGCGCGCGAGCCTCCCGTGCCATCCACGGCAGCCGGGCGAGGATCGTGGGCCGCTTCTGGTTTGGACATCGCGCCGCGTTCCCTCTAATGATGACAGATCGAGCAGCTCGTGTAGCTGTGCACGTCGTACGCACGAACGAGCTCCCGGCCGAGCTCCGGCTGGTCCGCAGGCGGCTCCCAGGCGAGATTGAACACCTGCGCGCGAGGCCGGATGAAGCGCGCCGGGTCGCGGTGGCACTCGAGGCACCACTCCATCAGGAGCGACTCGGCCTTCCAGGTCAGCGGCATCTCATCAACTCGGCCGTGGCACGTCACGCAGCCGATTCCCTTGTCGACGTGGATGCTGTGGTCGAAGAAGACAAAGTCCGGCACGCGGTACACGCGGTTCCAGGCGATCGGTTTTCCTGTGCGGTAGCTGTCACGCACCGGTTCGAGCATCGCGCTGCCCACCCAGATCTGCGAGTGGCAGTTCATGCACGTCTTCGTGGCCGGCATGCCCGCGAACGACGACTCCTCGACCGACGCGTGGCAGTAGCGGCAGTCGATGCCCAGGCGTCCGACGTGGTGCTGGTGGCTGAACGGCACCGGCTGGGAGACGGCGACGAATTCGTTGGTGGCGTACGGAGCACGCACGGTTTTCGCGGTAACCCAACCGAGCGCGGCCAAGAAGAAGACCGCGCCGAAGATGCTCAATTTTGACAGCACATTGAAACTGCGGTGGAAGATCTGAGCCATCGACACCGCCTTAGACGCGCACGGCGCACAGGTCATGCGGGCGCCAGAACCGGGCTGGGCGGGAGCGCGGGCGTCGCGACACAAACCCTGCATTAACTTGTGGCGAGCGTTTTCGCAACTCCTATGCCAAAGATGCCGCGCCGCCACGCGGACGTGCGTCCGCGCCGGTGTCGCTTCTCGATATGCAACAAACCGTTGCACCCGCCACGACGCGCTCGAGCGACGCGCCGCGCTCGCCTGACGCGCCGTGCTGAACGAACAGTCTCGAGGCTGAGAAGATTCGCCCCGCCGGCTTCTCGATCGTGGGCGGCCCGCCCCGCGCGGGAGCGCGCGGCTTTGCTCTGGGATCCTGTTCCCACGTCAAGCGGATGTCACGGCCTTCTTCATCCACCGCTGGCAAGTGCACGCCCCACGGAGCTTGACCGGCCCCCGCTCCCACTCATGGATCCGTGGGAGAGGGCAGGGTGAGGGCCGCTCACCGAGATCCTTCGCTTGCTCGTTCCTCGCTGGCTCAGGATGACAACGCGGGCAAGCCTCCTGACTCCTGAACCCTGACTCCTGAACCCTGACTCCTGAACCCTCTCCCCCGCATGATCCATGGGCGCGGGGGCGAGGGGACC